>NZ_JBEZFD010000004.1:0-129833 GCF_040649235.1 Spirillospora sp. NPDC049024 | reverse complement strand
TGCCACCGGCCAGCCGTTCCACGCCCCGAATGCGCCCGGCCAGCCGTACCCGCCGGTGGATCCCGCCACTGGGCAGCCGTTCCAGCCGGGCCCGGACGCGGAGGGGCAGCCGTTCCCGCCGATCGACCCGGTCACGGGCCGGCCGTTCGCCCCGGACCCGAACGTGGGCGGCCAGCCGTACCCTCCCGTGGACCCGAGCGCCGGGCAGCCGTACGCGCCTGACCCCAACGCCGCCGGCCAGCCCTTCCCGCCGGTCGACCCCACCACCGGGCAGCCGTTCCAGCCGGGCCCGAACGCGGGCGGCCAGCCGTTCCCGCCGGTCGACCCCGCCACGGGTCAGCCGTTCGCCCCGGACCCGAACGCGGGCGGCCAGCCGTACCCGCCGGTCGACCCGAACACCGGGCAGCCCTACGCGCCCCCGGTCGACCCCAACACCGGCCAGCCGTACCCGCCGCAGGGCTACGGGTATCCGGCCGCGCCGCCGCAGGGGGAGGGGCAGTACCCGCAGGCGCTCGGCCAGATGATGCAGCAGGGGCAGCCCCAGCAGCAGGAGCCGCAGAGCAGCGACACCCTCAGCTCGGAGAACCTGCTCGGCGAGCGCCGCATCGCGCCGTCGTCCGGGTGGCGGCGCGCGGTGTACAAGGCGACCGCGGGCAGCATCCACCCGGGCGAGTCGCAGGGCGACCTGCGCCGCAAGGACCTGATCGCGCGGGCGCGCACCGCCGTGGCGGGCGGGCACCACCGGGTGGCCGTCATGTCCCTGAAGGGCGGCGTCGGCAAGACGACCACGACCACCGGCCTCGGCTCGATGCTGGGCTCGCTGCGCGGCGACCGCGTCATCGCGGTGGACGCCAACCCCGACCGCGGGACGCTCTCGGACAAGGTCCGGCTGGAGACCGCCGCGACCGTCCGGGACCTGCTCAACAACCGCGAGCAGATCCACCGGTACGCCGACGTCCGCGCGTTCACCTCGCAGAACGAGGCGCGCCTGGAAATCCTCGCGTCCGACCGCGACCCGGCGGTCAGCGAGGCGTTCAGTGCCGAGGACTACGCCGCCGTCGCCGTCGTGCTGGAGCAGTACTACTCGGTCTGCATCACCGACTGCGGCACCGGGCTGCTGCACTCGGCGATGGCGGGCGTGCTGAGCCTGGCCGACCAGCTCGTCCTGGTCAGCTCCCCGTCGGTGGACGGCGCCCGGTCCGCGAGCGCGACCCTCGACTGGCTGGAGGCGCACGACCACGGGCACCTGGTGCGCAACGGCGTCGTCGTCCTGTCGATGGTCCGCAACCGCACCCGCAGCCAGGTCGACCTGGACAAGCTCCAGGCGCACTTCGAGAGCCGCTGCCGCGCCGTCGTCCGCATCCCCTACGACGACCACCTGGAGGAGGGCGCCGAGGTCGAGCTGGAGCAGCTCGCCCCCGCGACCCGCGAGGCGTACCTGACTCTCGCCGCCGTGGTGGGCGACGGCTTCGCCTTCCAGCGTCCGCAGACCTGACCTGCACTACCGTTGCCATCTGTGACGGACGACGACGGTTTGTACGTCGGGAAGGCGGCGCCCGACGCGGCCACCGACCGCGGCTGGCTGCTCGGGCACTTCAAGCCGCCCGGCGACCTGCGGCACAGCGCCGAGGTCGAGATCAAGTGGGGCGTCCACCCGAAGGGCGAGCGCCGCGCCGCCTGGACCGACGGCGAGAAGCGCACCGCCCTGCTCGTGCTGATCAGCGGCCGCTTCCGGCTGGAGTTCCCCGGCCGCGACGTCGTCCTCGCCGAGCAGGGCGACTACGTGGTGTGGGGACGCGGCGTCGACCACTCGTGGGAGGCCGAGGAGGAGTCCGTCGTGCTGACCGTCCGCTGGCCGTCCATCCCCGGCTACCGCGTCCCCTAGACCGGGGTCGCCATATGCGGTCGAACCCAGCCGTCCCCGCCCGCTATCGTTGGCGATGACCGCCGCGAGGCGGTCACCTGGAGAGTTCGCATAGTGGACTAGTGCAGGCGCCTTGAAAGCGCCCAGGGCTGGGGACAGTCCTCGTGGGTTCGAATCCCACACTCTCCGCCCATATCACCCAGGGGGGCGCACCCCCCGCCGGGGCTTGGGGCCGGTCTGGTGGGGAAAGGGCCCGACTCGGGGGGAAGGGTTCCGTTACCCTCTTCGGCATGTCGCAGACACCGCAGGACCCTGCAGGCACGACGCACCAGTTCCAGAACTTCGCCAGCCAGGCGCAGCCGGAGAAGTCCGGGCCGAACATCGGCCTGATCGTCGGCATCGTCGCGGTGGTGGCCGTCGTGGCGATCCTCGTGGTCGCCCTCATGATGATGATGTGACGCTCAGCGGCCGGAGCTGGAGAAGTGCTGGTAGTCCTTGGCGCCTGACCAGGTGCCGCCCCAGCTCCAGCCGATCGAGGCGAACGCCTTCACGACCTTGTCGCCGGCGTGGATGACGCCCGGGTCGTCGTTCTTGCGGTTCTTGTACTTGACGCAGTCCTTGTGCGCGACGCGCCCGTCCGCGTAGACGTACGGGTTCTGGCACGGGTTGATGTCGACCGCGAGACCGTAGGCGTGGTTGGAGAACGAGGTCGACCCGGTCGCCTGGCGGCAGTTGAACGCCGAGGTGTTGTTCGCCTCGATCGAGTCGAAGTCGCTGCCCTTGTACTTGTCGACCGGCTCCATGCGCTCGATCGGGTAGCGCATGGCGTACAGCTTCTTGAAGACCTTGACCAGGTCTCCGGCCTCTTTCGCGTTGACGACGAGCCGCCCGCCGGTGTGCGGCTTGTCGTCCATCCCCCAGTAGGTCATCTCGATCATCCGGAGCCCGGACGGGGACACCGGGCAGCCGCGCCGCCACGAGTACTTGAGGTCCGCGGCCTTCACCTTCTTGATCTCGGCCTGGAAGCCCTGCTTGCTCGGGGACGGCGACGGGGTGTTCGGAGCGGACGCGGTCGGCGGTGTCGCCGGCGGCGCCGACGCGCCCCGGTCGTCGTCGCCGCGGCCACATCCGGCCGCGGCGAACGGCACGGCCGCCAGCGCGGCGAGGAAAGTCGCGGTCCCTATAGCCCCTCTACCTGGCATCTTTGCAGCATACGCAGGTCACACGGTGTGCGGGCCGGGCCGGGTGTTCGCTACGGTGCGTTTGAAGGCGCGCCCGCCGGAAAAGGGCCGGGACGGACGGGCCGTGATCCTCAAGCGAGCCGCCGGGCAGGTCGCCCGGTCGGCGTCCGGTCCCAGGGAGCCGGGATGGCGGAACCTCAGGAGAGGGACCTCCCAAGCCTCGAAGACGAGATCTTCGCGGTCGCGCACAGCGTGGAGGTCGAGCAGGCGGCGCATGTGCGGCCGCGTCTGCAGACGGAGCGTGCGCAGCTCGCCGCGGAGCGCGCGCGGGAGTTCCTCGGCAGGGACGTCAAGGCGCTGGCGGCCGGCGCGGCGGCGTTCGTGTTCGTCGACGCCGTGATGATGTACCCGCCGCTGATGATGAGCCGCCGGCCCAGCCTGCTGCCGCAGTTCGTGACGCTGCTGGTGCTGGCGTTCGGGCTCGGCGGCCTGCTCGTCTGGAAGGTCGGCGGGCGCTGGCGGACGTTCGGCCACGGGATGATGCTCGCCTGGGGCCTGCTGACCCTGCTGTCCGTCGGGTTCCTGACCGGCGTGACCGCCCCGCTCTAGGACGGGCCGCCGAGCCGCTTGAGGACGATGCCGAACGCGCGCCCGATGGCCTCCAGGTCCTGGGGCTCGATCACGTCGATGAAGTACGTCCGGACGACCTCGACGTGGTCGCGGGCGGCGCGGTCGAGCGTCGCGAAGCCCTCGTCGGTCAGGTGCGCGTAGACGCCGCGCTTGTCGTTGGGGCAGCTGTCGCGCTTGACGAGGCCCTTGGCCTCCAGGCGGGAGCAGGTGTGGGAGAGCCGGCTGCGCGACTGGCTGGCGTTCTCGGCCAGTTCGGCCATCCGCAGCCGCCGCTCGGGCGCCTCCGACAGCCGGACGAGGATCTCGTACTCGGAGTTCGACAGACCGTGCTTGGTCTTGAGGTCGCGGTCCATCATCTCGGCCAGCCGGACGCTGCCGTCCACGTATGCCCGCCAATCGCGCTGCTGGGTGGCATCGAGCCAGCGAGGTTCGCTCATGGTCCGAGTATAGAGCATCTGTTGAAGATTCAACTAATAACCGCTATGTTCAGGTTATCAGGACGGGTCCGCCCGTCCGAGGAAATAGTTGAAGCATCAACTACGTTGCAGGGAACATGCTCCGCCCGACCACGGACGGGCACCCGGACGAGGGGAGAACCCCATGCCTGCCGTGATGGCCGACCCGCTGACCCTGCCCCGCCTGCCGCTGCTTCCGCAGGACGGCACCGACTGGCGCCGCGTCGCCAGGGTCGTGACCGCCCAGCGCCACCTCGAGGGCGAGGGCTTCCAGGTCAGGCGCCCGTTCCCGGGCATCGACCTGTCCCTGGCCGACCCGTTCCTCCTCCTCGACCACATGGGCGCCGTCGAGTACGCGCCGGGCGAGGCGAAGGGCACCCCCTGGCACCCGCACCGGGGCTTCGAGACCGTCACCTACATCATCGACGGAGCGTTCCAGCACCAGGACACCACCGGTGGCGGCGGCCTCATCGCCGACGGCGGCACCCAGTGGATGACGGCGGCGTCCGGCATCCAGCACATCGAGCAGCCGCCGCCCGAGCTGGTCGCCAAGGGCGGCCTGTTCCACGGCATCCAGCTCTGGGTGAACCTGCCGCGCGCCCAGAAGTGGGTACCGCCGCGCTACCAGGACATCGAGGCCCGCGACGTCAAGCTGCTCGCCGCCGACGACGGCTCGTCCCTCGTGCGCGTCATCGCCGGCTCGCTCGCCGGTTACGACGGCCCCGGCGTTACCTACACGCCGATCAACTACCTGCACGCGACCGTCGCGCCCGGCGCGCGCCTGGCGCTGCCCTGGCCGCGCGACTTCAACGCGCTGGTGTACGTGCTGTCCGGTCGCGGCACGGCCGGCGTGGAAGAGGTCGCGCTCGACGAGGGTCAGCTCGCCGTGTTCGCCGGTTCGCACCACAAGGGGGACGGGGACGGCCTCGTCGTCTGCGCCGCCGACAGCCAGCCGACGGCCAGTGCCGAGGGCTGGGAGATCCTCATCCTCGGCGGCCTCCCGATCCGGGAGCCGATCGCCCGGTACGGCCCGTTCGTGATGAACACCCGCGACGAGATCGTCCAGGCGTTCGAGGACTTCCAGGCCGGTCGCATGGGCACCGTGCCCGCCGAGAAGGTCCCCCACCTGTCCGCGGCGGACGAGCCCCTGGCCTGACCGTCCCGGATGCCCGACACCCGGCCGCGGGGGTGGTGCCCGCGGCCGGGGCCGTCTCGCGCGTTCGCGTGACGGGGGAGAGGCCATGCGCTACTGTGTTCGAACGGTCGAACAGAAGTTCGACCGCCCTGTTCGACCGCGCTCGCCCGGGAGGCGACATGGTGGCGACCATGGCCACACGGGGGCCCGACGGCTCCGCGCACTGCGGGCGGCGGCGTGACCACGCGACACGCCGCAGTGTTTTCTACGCAAATCTACGGCCGCAGCTATATCGCCTCATAGAGTCCGAGAGCGTGGACCCCGTGCGGAACCCCTATGCCCCGGGCGCCGGGCAGCGCCCGCCCGAGCTCGCCGGCCGCGACCGCGAGCTCCGGCAGTTCGAGGTGGTGCTCGAACGCGTGGCCCGCGGCCGTCCCGAGCGCAGCATGATCGTCACCGGGTTGCGCGGGGTGGGCAAGACCGTGCTGCTCAACGCGTTCCGCTCGCAGGCGATCCAGCGGCTCTGGGGGACGGGGAAGATCGAGGCCCGTCCCGACCAGTCGATCCGCCGCCCGGTGGCCTCGGCGCTGCACCGGGCCGTCCGCGAGCTGGCGCCCCGGCACCGCGCACCCGACCGCATCGAGGAGTTCCTCGGCGTGCTCAAGGCGTTCGCGCAGGCGGGCCCCGAGCCGTCCGGCAAGGCCAAGGCGCGGGCGCACCGCTGGCAGCCCGGCATCGACGTGCCCGCCGCGCGGGGGCGCGCCGACTCCGGCGACCTGGAGATCGACCTCACCGAGCTGTTCGTCGACGCCGCGTCCGTCGCGACCGACGTCGGCGTGGGCATCGCCCTGTTCGTCGACGAGATGCAGGACATCCCCGCCGACGACGTGTCCGCGCTGTGCGCCGCGTGCCACGAGCTGTCGCAGGTCGGCGGCCCGCTGATCGTGGTGGGCGCGGGCCTGCCGCACCTGCCGGCGGTCCTGTCGGCGAGCAAGTCCTACTCGGAGCGGCTCTTCCGGTACGCCCGCATCGACCGGCTCGACCGCGAGTCGGCCGACGTCGCGCTGCTGGCCCCCGCCGAGCGCGAGGACGTCACCTTCACCAAGGACGCCCTCGACGCGCTGTACGGCGCGGCCGACGGCTACCCCTACTTCGTCCAGGCCTACGCCAAGGTCGTCTGGGACGTCGCCCCCGACAGCCCCATCACCGCCGACGACATCAAGGTCGCCGCGCCGGAGGCGGAGAGCGAGCTCGCCGTCGGCTTCTTCGGCAGCCGCTACGAGCGCGCCACCCCCGCCGAGCGCGACTACATGCGCGCCATGGCCATGCTCGGCGACGACCCGGTGCCCACCGCGGCCGTCGCCGACGAGCTGGGCCGCAAGCCGTCCAGCCTGTCGCCCGCCCGCGACGGGCTGATCAAGAAGGGCCTCATCTACAGCGCCGAACGCGGCATGGTCGCGTTCACCGTCCCGCACTTCGGCAAGTTCCTCCGCTCCCAGCCCGGCTGACCTGTCCACCTATCGCGCTGTCTAGCGAAAACGCTAGAGAGTGGTAGACGGCTACATCGAGACCCCGTCGTCCGGTGAATATCCGGCTCTCTAGCGATGAACGTAGAGAGTCGTAGATTCCGCTCGCCCATCTTCTGGGCTTGTCTATGCGTTTCTAGAATTCTTTTTAGAGATCGCTAGAGAACGGCAGAAGGGGCGGGCAGGTGTCGTCGGGGCGACATGGGTAGGAGCCCCGTCGCGGCCCATGGACGGGCCCGCGAAGCCGAAGTCGGGGAGAGACCATGGCAGATCGATTCCGCGCCCAGGACCACGACAACGAGTACGGCGGCCTTGACGACCTCATCGCCGAAGACGAGTACGCCTCCGAGGAGACGTACGGCGGAGAGGACGAGTACGGCGGCGTCCATCAGCACGGCGGCCACGACGACATGTCCATGCACGACGAGGAGGCGATGCAGCAGGAGCAGGGCGGCTTGCCCCCGCGCGCGGACGGCGACGACCTCTCGGCCGACGACTTCTCCTCCGAACTGGAAGACGACTTTCCCTCCGACCTGGACGAGGACGAGTCCGAAAGCACCTGGTGAGACCGCCTTGTCCGCGGGCCCGGTCGTGAGTGTCGGCGGCGCCTCGCGTGTTGCCGGGCTCGACCAGGTGGGTAGGAGACCTCTGGCGATCCGCGACGGGCATCTGGACGATGCCAGGGGAGCCCATGCCAGTGCGACACCGGCCCCGCGATCCCGAGGCCGACGACGAACTCCTGCGCGAGGATGAGTTGGCCGCCTCGATCCTCGGCTACGACGAGTCCGCGATGCGGCAGGACCAGGGCGGCCGCCCGCCGGAGTCCGGCTCGGAGAACCAGTACATGATCAAGGTGCGGGAAGTGCTGCACGCCCGGACCAGGCGGCTCCTCTTCCGCCGCGCCCGCGGCGGCGCCGCCCAGCAGTTCTGACGGCCGCGACGGGCTGAAGGGCGGGGCCGTACCGGCCGACGGATCTCTAACCGACTATTGGACACGTCCAAGAATCGGCTAGACGGACGCAGAGACCTCGGACGACGACGCCGCGACCACCGCCGATCGGACGGCCCGGCTCCGCTCCGAGGTCGACACCGCGAACACGATCTCCACGTCCCGCTCGCCCACCCGGCCGGGGAAGGCCACGAACCGCCAGCAGCCCTCCCGCCACACGTCCAGCGGCACGGCGCTCCCGATCGCGTTCTCCTGCTCGGCCCACGCCGGGCTCGCGTACAGTCTCGCGTACGTCTCCCGCACCGGGCTGCGGCGCCGATCGCATGGGACGCCCTTACGGGGCAGCCGGTGCCGCTCGGCCAGCGCCGCCAGCTCCGGGGACAGCGCCACGAACAGCACGAGCTCCACCGCGAACAGCAGCCCCACCTGCGCGGGAACGTCCCGCAGCACCTCCACGCCCGCATGCGGCGCGCCGATCGAGACGACGGCCGCGCAGGTGAAGAGCATCGCCCGCAGCACGCTGCGGCGGTCCACCTTCTTGCTGCTGAGCGCGCCGAAGCAGCCGCAGCCGGCGTCCGGCCTGCGCACCCGCAGCTCGCCGACCACCCAGGTCGCGGCGGCGAACGCCACCGTCGTCGCCAGCCGGACCGACAGGTGCGAGGTCACCAGCAGCGCGAGGCCGAGCGCGCCCTCCCCGATGCCGAGCCCGACCGTCATCCCGCGGCTGCGCCGCAGCGCCGACAGCCGCGCGTGCCCGGCCGGCACCGGCACGCCGTGCACGTGGTCGGGCGCCTCCGCCGCCCGCTCCCGGACCGTCAGCTTCGCCAGGCACGCCGCCAGCAGCACCGCCGCCAGCAGCAGGACCTGCGTGTTCTGGATCGCCGTCACCATGGCCCCTCCCTCACCCCCGGCCGGACGGCCGCGTTGAAGCAGCCCGCCGCCAGGTCGCCGCCGAGCCCGGCGAAGGCGGCCGGGGTCAGCTCGACGATCCGCCCCCGCGGCGACGCCTCGCACTCCACGCACCGGTCGCAGAACAGGGCCGCCGTGCAGCCGCACTCGATCACCGGCACCCGCGCCGACCGCCCCCCGCACTCGTTGCTGACGACGACCTCGCTGCCGAGCGACAGGTACGGCATCGGCACGCAGCCGGACGGGGCGTCCGCACACCCCCCGGCGTCCCCCTCCGCGTCGACCGCCGGGTAGGACGCCCCGTCCCGCCACTCCCCCTCCACGCCCCCGAACCAGGTCGCCGTCCCGCGCAGCACCTCCGGCACCGGCGCGGCCGCCTCGGGCGAGGCGAGGTCGGCGGCCCGGTAGCCGGGCTGCGACGTGCCCGGACGCACCGCCCGCGGGCCGCCGGGGGACCGCACGCAGATCACGTCGATGAGGTAGCCGGGCTCCAGGCGCGGATGCCGGACCAGCACCAGCCCGAGGGCGGACGGCGGGATCTCCACGTGGGCGCGCCCCCGGTGCGGCCCCATGTCCACCTCCACGCCGTCCCGCCCGCACGCGAGGATCGTCCCGCCGACCCGGCCGATGCCCACCCAGATCCGGTCGGCGCGGCCGCCGTCCGTCCGCCGCACGACGACGGGCCTGCCCGGCCGCAGCGCGGCGGGGCCCCCGCGCCCGCCGTGCCAGATCGCGGTGTCGCCGCTCATCGCGATGCGGGTCTCGGCGCCCTCCGCGCCGCCCTCGCCCAGCACGAGCAGGTGCGGGCTCGCGTCCAGCACGACCCCGCTCACCCCCCGCGCGAAACCACCCGTCTCCGGACGTTCGTTCTCCCCGAACAGCGCCCGGCGGTGCGCAGCCCGGCGGAGGTGGGTCGTCGGCATCGCGGCGCTCCGGGGTCGATGATCGTCACGCAGGGCGACGGGTGTTGGGACAGTGAGTCAAGGGTCACGCGCCGTGACCCAGGCTGTCGACGGATTTGTCGCGATAAGTCAGCTGGTGGAGGACGTTTGATCTACCTCGGCTAAAGAATGTGAACTGGTTGACCCGGATATGTGGTTCTAGTAGGCCCGTAATGACGGCGGGCATGCGATCGTCGTTGTACCGGGAGTCGGCGCGGCTCCCCAGCCCTGGTCCGGTGGTGGTGTGAACGCGACGCGGCACGAGGAGTTCCGCGCGTACGTGGCGGAACGCGGCCCCGTCCTGCTCAGGCAGGCGAAGCAGCTCACCAGCGACCGCACCGAGGCCGAGGACCTCCTCCAGGCCGCCCTCGCCAAGACCTACCTCGCCTGGGACCGCATCGAGGACCGCTCCGCCGTGGACGGCTACGTCCGCCGCGCCATGGTCAACACCCAGATCTCCTGGTGGCGCCGCCGCAAGCTGGAGATCTACCCCACCGACCAGCTCCCCGACCGCCCCGTCGCGGACCACACCGACCGCAGCGAGATGCGCGACGCCCTGGGCCGCGCCCTCCGCCGCCTGCCCGAACGCCAGCGCCTGGCCGTGATGCTCCGCTACTACGAGGACATGTCCGAACGGGAGATCGCCGAGGTCCTGGGCGTCAGCGTGGGCACGGTCAAGTCCACCGTCTCCCGAGCCATGACCCGCCTCCGCGAGTTGTATTAGGGGGTCGCCAGGCTGGGACGACGCTGGCAGAATCCGGTTCTGGAGCTGCTGCGAGCGCTGGAGGCGTGCCGTGTGGAGCACGATGCAGGACTTTCCGCTGACCATCACGACGATCATGCGCTACGGGGCCCAGGTCTTCGGGGACGCCGGGGTGTCCACGTGGACGGGGGACGGGACGCGCCGCCGCACGTACGCCGAGGTGGGTGAGCGCGCCGCGCGGCTGGCGGGGGCGCTGCGGGGGCTCGGGGTGGACGGGGACCAGCGCGTCGCCACGTTCATGTGGAACAACACCGAGCACCTGGAGGCGTACCTGGCGGTGCCGTCGATGGGCGCGGTCCTGCACACGCTCAACCTGCGGCTGTTCCCCGACCAGCTCGTCTACATCGCCAACCACGCCGACGACCGGGTCGTCATCGCGGACGGGTCGCTGATCCCGCTGCTCGCGCCGGTGCTGGCGCGGCTCGAGACCGTCCGGCACGTGGTCGTCGTCGGGGAGGGCGACACCGCGCCGCTGGAGGGCGCGGGCAAGGAGCTGCACGGCTACGAGGAGCTGCTCGCGGCGGCGCCGGCGGAGTTCGACTGGCCGGAGATCGACGAGCGGTCCGCCGCCGCGATGTGCTACACGAGCGGGACGACCGGCAACCCCAAGGGCGTCGTGTACTCGCACCGGTCCGCGTACCTGCACTCGATGGCGACGTGCACGGGGAACGCGATGGGGCTGAGCGCGTCCGACGTCGTCCTGCCGGTGGTGCCGATGTTCCACGCGAACGCCTGGGGGCTGCCCTACGCGGCGGTCATGGCGGGCGCGCCGCTGGTCATGCCGGACCGGTTCCTGCAGGCGGAGCCGCTGGTCCGGCTCATCGAGGCCGAGCGTCCGACGATCGCGGGCGCGGTGCCGACGATCTGGTCGGACGTCCTGCGGTACGCGAAGGAGCACGGCTCGGACCTGACCTCGCTGCGGCTCGTCCCGTGCGGCGGGTCGGCGGTGCCCGAGTCGCTGATGCGCGGGTTCGAGGAGATCGGCGTCCGGATCGTGCAGGCGTGGGGGATGACGGAGACCTCGCCGGTCGCGTCGGTCGCGCATCCGCCGCCCGGGGCCGCGGACGAGGACGCGTGGCGGGCGCGCGTCAGCCAGGGCCGCGTCCTCGCCGGGCTGGAGATGCGGATCGTGGGGGACGGGGACGTGGTGCTGCCGAACGACGGGGAGGCCGTCGGCGAGGTCGAGATCCGCGGGCCGTGGATCACCGGCGCCTACCACCTGGACGAGGACCCCGGGAAGTTCCACGACGGCTGGCTGCGCACGGGCGACGTGGGGACGCTGTCCCCGGACGGGTACCTCGTCCTGACCGACCGGGCGAAGGACGTCATCAAGTCGGGCGGCGAGTGGATCTCGTCGGTGGAGCTGGAGAACCACCTCATGGCGCATCCGGACGTCGTGGAGGCGGCCGTGGTCGGGGTGCCCGACGACCGCTGGCAGGAGCGTCCGCTGGCGTCGGTCGTCCTGCGCGAGGGCGCGGAGACGACGGCGGTGGAACTGCGGGAGTTCCTCGCCGGACGGGTGGCGAAGTGGCAGGTTCCGGAGCGCTGGACTTTCATCACCGAGGTGCCGAAGACCAGCGTCGGCAAATTCGATAAAAAGGTGCTCCGGCGGCGCTACGCGGACGGCGATCTGGAGGTGCGGCGCGCCGATTGATTCCGCTCCGCTCAAACGGTTCCGGAATCGGCTGAGCGATCGGTTGCTCACGCAGAGGCGCGCTCACTCACCCGGTGTCACGGGACCGCCCATTTCGCCGGATCAAGTGGTGCGACCGGGGCCCGGGGGTGTATGCAAGGTGGGCTGAATGTCCGGATGGCCCCCATGGGGGCAACTCCCACCCGCCGCTGCCGGGAGCGTGAATGCCCAGGTTGTCCACCTCCCCCAACGCAGCCGACCGCCAGTTGGTCAAGGGGCTGAACGAGGGTGACGAGGCGGCCTTGGCCGCGCTCTACGACGAGTACGGCGAGCGCCTCTACGACTACGTGCTGTCGATGTCGGGCGATGAGAAGGCGGCCGCCGACATCGTCCACGACGCGTTCATCGACGCCTGCCGCCGCGCCCCCCGGATGCGCGACCCCCTCTGTCTGAGCTCCTGGCTCTACGGTGCGGCGCGGCGCCGCTGCATCCGCCGGGGCCGCCCGAAGGTGCTGTTCTGGGACCGGGACGGCGAGTTCTCGGACGCCCCTTTCCTGGATCGTGCCGAAACCGCCGATCCGGCACCCGACCGGCCGCCCTCGGACGAGCTGCACGACCTGCTCCGCGCGTCACTGTCGCGGCTGGAGCCCGTCGACCAGGAGGTCATGCTCCTGGCGTACCGGCACGGCCTGCGTCCCGTCCGGCTCGGCGCGGCGCTCGGCCTGTCGGGACGGCGGGCCGCGGTGCGGGTGCGCAGGGCGCGCGCCCAGCTCGACGCCGCGCTGCGCAGGGAGATCGACCGGGCGAGGCGGGAGTGCGCCGCCGCGGCGGACGCCGCCGAGGAGTCCCGGTCCGCGGCGATCCCGGTCCTGGCCGCGGCTCGCATCCCGGCCCCCGAGGAGGAGGCGCCCCCGGAGGAGTCGAGCGCCCGGGGTCTGCGGCGGTTCTTCCGCCGCGGGGGCGACGACTCCCCGGTCGACCCCGCGACCGAACTGCACGCCGCCGGCTGCGGCGACTGCCGCGCCCGGGCCGGGGTGACCGCGGCCGCGCTGCTGCGGCAGGCGCCCGCGCCGGTGCTGCCCGCGGCGCTGCGGCACCGCGTCATGCACACCGCGACCGACCCGGAGCTGGCGGGCTACCGCGCCGACATCGCGGCCCGCGGCGGGACGCTGACCCCGGCCGGCCTGCCGAGCCAGCCGGACGTGCCGTCGCCGTTCACGCGCCGGTGGCTGTTCACCGGGGGCGGCATGGCGGGCGCGCTGGCGGCGGCCCTCGTCGTCGCGTTCGTGATGGGGCCCGGCATCGGCGGCGGCACGCTGTCGTGGCCGCCGTTCCGCACGCATCCGCAGCCGTCGATCACGCAGGAGAGGCCGGGGGGCCAGGGGAAGGGCAAGGGAGGCCCGGAAGGGCCGGACGGGGGCGCGCAGGCCCGTCCCGGCCAGCCGCCGCCCCAGCCGCAGACCCATGAGAACAACCAGGAGAAGCCGGAGGACCCGTCCCAGACGCCGCGGCCCCCGGCGTCCGAGTCGCCGAAGCCCCCCGGCATCCTCGTGGTGAACCCGGCCAAGGTCGAGATGTACGGGACGAAGACCGCGCAGGTCAGCCTGAAGGCGCAGAGCGGTCCGGTGTCCTGGACGGCGATGACGTCGTCGAACCAGCTGATCCTGTCGCAGATGCAGGGCGGCATGCCCGAGGACGGCACGATGCGCCTGACGGTGACGCTGCGCACGGCGCTCATCGGCCTGCCGGGGCAGGGCACGATCACCTTCACCGACTCCGAGGGCTCGCCGCACGAGGTGAAGGTCGTCTGGGGCGCGACGCTCCTCTAGCGGCTCAGCCGCCGTCGGCGGGCCGCTCCCCGAGGTGGTTCCTGATCATTTCGAGGTGGTCGCCGAGCGCCGCCTGGACGCGGGCCTCCATGGCCCGCGCGATGAACGGGTCGACGACCATCTTGACCAGCGGCCGCATCCGGCGGACCACCTCGGCGATCTCGCCCACCTCGTCGCCGTCCGGGACGGGCTGGCGCTCCAGCCGCGCGAACACGTGCTCCTCGACGAGGTTCACGAACCGCCCCGCGATCACGTCGCAGTCGGCGCGGATCTGCCCGGCGATGTCGAGGACGGACTCCAGCGGGATGCCGGCGGCGACGAGCTCGGCGCCGACGTGCAGCAGCCGCGGGCTCGGCACCCGGTACTTGTCGCCCTCCGGCTCGATGAGGCCGAGTTCGATCGTCCGCCGCATGGTCTCCGCGAGCCGCTCGTCGTCCAGGCCCCTGCCGAACCTCTCGACCAGCTCCTCGTAGGTCGCGGTGCCGGGGATCTCGTCCGACCACGGGTCGGTGAGGACCTTCTCCAGCCCGAGCACCTCGGCGACGTCCTTGCCGGTCTCCCAGGCGCCCAGCAGGTCCTTGATGATCGCGAAGGTGTAGCCGCGGGCGAGCAGCTTGCCGATCAGCCGGAGGCGCGCCACGTGCGAGTCGTCGTACATGCCGACGCGGCCCTCGAGGCGGGGCGGCGGCAGCAGGCCGCGGTCCTGGTAGGCGCGGATGTTGCGCACCGTGCTGCCCGCCAGCCGCGCCAGCTCGTCGATTCGGTACTCGGCCATGCCCCGTCCGCCGGCTCGTCTCGTGGTGACCGCCGTGATCTTACTCCCGTCCCATTGTTACACCGATCGATGGCACATAGGGTTGCCGCATGGCGGACGACATCGAGGAGACGCTCCTCGGCGGCCCCCTGCGCTACACGCGCAGTGAGGTCGAGGCCCGGGCCGGAGTCTCGGACGACTTCGCGCGCCGCATCTGGCAGGCGCTCGGCTTCCCGGTTCCGCCGGACGACGAGGTCGCCTTCACCGACGGCGACGTGACCGCGCTCCAGGAGATCCGCGAGGTCCTGGCCCACGAGCTGGTGGACGAGGAGACGGTGCTCCAGCTCGTCCGCGCCGTCGGCCAGACGATGGGGCGGCTCGCGAGCTGGCTCGGCGACGTGTGGCTCCAGCGCCTGAGCGCCCTGCCGTCCGACGAGCCGGTGACGTCCGACCTGGTCACCGCCGCCCTGGCCGCCACCGAGGAGCTGCGGCCCTCGTTCGAGCGGCTGCTGCTGCACGGCTGGCGCCGCCAGCTCGCCGCCGCCGGGATGCGCGCCGCCGCGTCCACCGCCAGGGCGGAGGCCGACCCCGCCGCGGGCCTCGCGCTCCTCGCGGTCGGGTTCGCCGACGTCGTGTCGTTCACCCGGTTGAGCCGCCGCCTCGACGGCGAGGCCCTCGCCGGGTTCGTCGAGCGCTT
Organism: Spirillospora sp. NPDC049024; assembly: GCF_040649235.1. Taxonomy (NCBI): domain Bacteria; kingdom Bacillati; phylum Actinomycetota; class Actinomycetes; order Streptosporangiales; family Thermomonosporaceae; genus Spirillospora; species Spirillospora sp. NPDC049024. Next base: position 114,567 of record NZ_JBEZFD010000004.1, on the reverse strand, counting down.
CGAGTGGTCGGTCACGCACATCGTCGCCGAGTGCGGGGGCCGCGTGGTGAAGACGCTCGGCGACGAGGTCCTGTTCGTCGCGCCCGCCGCCGACGCCGCCGCGGAGATCGGGCTGCGCGTCGCGGAGCGGTTCAACGAGGACCCCGACTTCCCGAAGGTCCGCGTCGGCCTGGCCTACGGCGAGGTCATCCAGCGGTTGGGCGACGTGTTCGGCACGCCCGTCAACATGGCCGCGCGCCTGACGTCCACCGCCTACCCGGGGACGGTCCTGGCCGACGCGGGCCTGGTCTCGGCGCTGCCGTCCGGCCCCTTCGAGACCTCCGGCCTGCGTCCGCGCCCGCTCCAGGGCCTGGGCCGCGTACGGCCGTATCTGCTGCGCCGCCCCAAGGCCTAGACGCCCCCCGACCTCCCCCGCACCGCCGCCGATCCCTCCGGCGCCGGGCAACGTCGCAGGTCAAGCGATGGTTTTGCAATGCAAAATCATGTGTTGCAAATCTGGTGCCGCGCTTGGTGCGCCCCATAGCCTCCACGACTACCGGCACCGAAGTCTGATTACAGGCTCGTTGGGGTGAATGAGGTCCAATGTACGATCTGCTGGTTCGCGGGGGGACGGTGCTGGACGGCACCGGGGCCCCCGGGCGCCGCGCGGACGTCGCCGTCACCGCCGGGCGGATCGCCGCGGTCGGCGCCCTCGCCGGCGCGCGGGCGGCCGCCGAGATCGACGCGACCGGCCGGTACGTCATGCCGGGCTTCATCGACACCCACGTCCACGGCGACGCGGCCGTGTTCGACCCCGACGTCCAACTCGCCGCGCTGCGGCAGGGCGTCACCACGTTCGTCCTCGGCCAGGACGGGGTCTCCTACGCGCCCGCCGGCGCCGAGACGCTCCGCTACGTGACCCGCTACTTCGCGCCGGTCAACGGCGCGCACCCCGGGCTGGGCGACGGGCCGGTCACCGTCGCGGAACTGCTCACCGCCTACGACCGGCGCACCCCGCTCAACACCGCCTACCTGCTGCCGCACGGGACGATCCGGCACGGCGTCATGGGGACCGCGCGGCGGGCCCCGGAGCCGGGCGAGCTGGCGGCGATGCGGGCACTCGTCGAGCGCGGGCTCTCCGAGGGGGCGGCCGGGCTGTCCACCGGGCTGGAGTACGTGCCAGGCGCCTACGCCGAGGCCGCCGAGATCGCGGCGCTGTGCGCGCCGGTCGGCGCGGCCGGGCTCCCCTACGTCACGCACATGCGCGGGTACGAGTCCGCCGCCGCGGCGGCGATGGCGGAGGTCCTGGAGATCGCGCGGGCGGGCGGCGTCGCCCCGCACGTCTCGCACTACCACGGCCCCGGCGACGAGCTGGTCGCGCTCGTGGACGGCGCGCGCGCCGAGGGCATCGACCTGACCTTCGACAGCTACCCCTACCTGCGGGGATCCAGCACGCTGACGCTCGTCACGCTGCCGGGCCGGCTCCCCATCGCCGATCTGGACGCCACGCTGGAGGCGCTCGCCGACCCGGCCGTCCGGGAGCGGCTGGAGCGCGACTGGTTCGCGCACCGCCCCGAGGTGTGGCCCCGCATCACGCTCTCGCACGTCCCGGCCGACGAGTACCGGTGGGCGGAGGGCATGAGCCTGCCGGACGCGGCGGAGCGGGCCGGGTCCGCGCCCGGAGCGTTCTGCTGCGACCTGCTCGTCGCGACGCGGCTGGAGGCGGGCTGCGTGTTCGGGCAGCCGCCGACCAACAGCGAGGAGTCGGTGCGGGCGCTGCTGCGGCACCCCGCCCAGACGACCGGCTCCGATGCCATATACCAGGGCGGGCACCCGCATCCGCGCGGGCGGGGCGCGTTCGCCCGGATGCTCGGGCGGCACGTCCGCGAGCTCGGCGACTGGACGTGGGAGCAGGCCGCCGTCCACCTGGCCGGGCGCGCCGCCGACCGGTTCCGGCTCGCCGACCGGGGCCGCGTGCAGACCGGGCACGCAGCGGACCTCGCCGTCCTCGACCCGGCCGCCGTCACCGACCGCGCCACCTACGAAAGACCCCGGGTGCCCGCCGAAGGCGTCGAGCACGTCGTCGTCAACGGCGTCCCCGTCCTGTCCGGAGGCGTCCTCGCCGACACCGGGACACCGCCGGGACGGGCCCTCACGCCCGCCTGACCTCATCTGCCGGGGAGCACCGCATGACGAGCGAACAGGCGAAACCGCGGAACCAGTCGTCGTCGCTGCGGCGGGCGCTGGCCGTTCTCGACCACGTCCGCGACCACGCCGACGCGCGCGGGGTGTCGCTGACCCGCATCGCCGACGACCTCGGCATCAGCAAGAGCACCGTGCTGCGGCTCGCGCAGCCGCTCATCGACGGCGACCTGCTCACCCGCGACCGCGAGACCGGCTGGTTCCGGCTCGGGCACGGCGCGCTGCGGCTCGGCCAGGCGTACCTGTCGACGCTGGACATGCGGTCGGTCGCCGCCGACCCGCTGCGCCGCCTCCAGCACGTCGTGGGGGAGACGTGCCACCTCGTCGTCTACGAGGCGCCCGACGTCGTCTACATCGACAAGGTGGAGAACGAGCACAACGTCCGGATGGCGTCCCGCGTCGGGATGCGGATGCCCGCCTACCGGACGGCCGTCGGGAAGGCCATCCTCGCCTGGCTCGGCGACGACGAATTCCAGGCGGTCGTCGCGGCCGGGATGCCGGCGCGCACCGAGCGGACGATCACCGACCCGGCGCGGCTGGCCGCCGAGCTGGAGCGGGTACGCCTGTCCGGGTACGCCGTCGACGACCGGGAGAACGAGCCCGAGGTCCGCTGCGTCGCCGCGCCGATCTTCGATCACACCGACCGGGCGGTGGGGGCGCTCAGCGTGTCCGGGCTGACGTCCCGGATGACGCCGGCGCGGGTGAGGGAGGTCGGACCGATGGTCGAGCGGACGGGGCTGGAGATCTCCCGGGTGCTCGGCTCGCCCCGGCCGTCCCGCCGCCGTCCCGACCGACCTCGCCCCGACACGTCCCCGCACGACAGGCAGGAAGGGAACCAGCCGTGAGCCTCACCATTCCCGGCGAGCACGTCGACTGGCGGACCAAGGGCCTCTGGGTGCCCGGTCCGCCCGTCCCCCTGGAGGAGTTCGCCGCCGCCCGGCACCCGCTGTTCGGCGGACCGTTCACCTGGCCGGTCATGGTGGCGCGGCAGTCGGCGCTGGAGCACAACATCGACGCGCTCGCCGCGTTCTGCCGGGAGCACGGGCTCGCGTTCGCGCCGCACGGCAAGACGTCCATGGCCCCGTCGCTGTTCCAGGCCCAGCTCGACGCGGGCGCCTGGGGCATCACCGCCGCGACCGCCAACCAGGTGCTCGCCTACCGGATGTTCGGCGTCCCGCGCATCCTGCTGGCCAACGAGCTGCTCGACCCGACCGCGCTGCGCTGGCTCGGCGGCGAGGTCGACCGCGGCATGGAGTTCCTGCTGTACGCCGACTCCGCCGAGGGCGTCGCCGCGATCTCAGCGGCGGCGGGGGAGCGCCCGTTCCGGGTGCTGGTCGAGCTCGGCCATCCCAACGGCCGGACCGGCTGCCGCACCGTGGAGGAACTGGCCGCCGTCGCCCGCGCCGTCGCCGACGCGCCCGGCACCGAGCTCGCCGGTGTCGCCGGGTACGAGGGCGGGCTGCCGGACGTCGCGTCCGCCGGCGCCTACCTCGGGGCGCTGCGCGACGCGACCGTCGAGCTGTCCCCGCTGCTCCCCCGCGACGTCGTCGTCACCGCCGGAGGCAGCGCCTACTTCGACCAGGTCGCCGAGAAGCTCGCGGGCGACTGGCTGCCCGGCCACGACCTCACCGCGGTCCTGCGCAGCGGCGCCTACGTCTCCCACGACGACGGCATCTACACCGAGCGGACGCCGTTCAACCGCGTCCCCGGCTCGCTGGACGCCGCGCTGGAGATCTGGGCGCAGGTCACGTCCGTCCCGGAGCCCGGCCTCGCGATAGTCGGGATGGGCAAGCGGGAGGCCCCCTACGACGCGGGCCTGCCCGTCCCGCTCCGGATCCGCAAGGCGGACGGGACGACGGCCCCCGCGCACGGCATGCGCGTCACCGACACCAACGACCACCACGCCTACGTCGCGACCGGGGACGCCTCCCCGCACCCCGGGGACCTGATCTGCTTCGGCATCTCCCACCCGTGCACGGCCTTCGACAAATGGCAGGTCGTCCCCGTCGTGGACGACGACCACACGGTGGTCGACCTGATCCGCACGTACTTCTGAGAAGGGAGCCCCATGATCCCCCGCCTGGCGGGGCCTGCTCGCCTCGGCGGCCCGGCCCGAGCGCGCCCCGGACGGGGCGGCCCGATGAGCGTCGACCTCGTCACGTTCGGCGAGACCATGGCGCGGCTGGAGAACCCCGTCGTCGGGCCGATGCGGCACGCCCGCTCGCTCGACCTCGGCATCGGCGGCGCCGAGTCGAACACGGCGATCGGGCTGTCCCGGCTCGGCGGCAGCGCGGCCTGGTTCGGCCGCGTCGGCGACGACGAGTTCGGTCGGCTCATCACCACCGCGCTCGCCGGTGAGGGCGTCCGGCTCGGCCACACGGTGGTGGACGGCACCGCGCCGACCGCACTGCTGTTCAAGGAGCGCCGCTCGGGCACGCTCACCCGCGTCCAGTACTACCGGACGGGCAGCGCGGGCTCCCGGCTGCACCCGTCCGACGTCCCGCACGACCTGATCCGCAGCGCGCGCGTCCTGCACGTCACCGGCATCACCGCCGCGATCAGCGACACCGCCCGCCAGGCGCTGGACGAGGCCGTCGAGACCGCGCGGGACGCCGGCGTCCCCGTCTCCCTCGACCTCAACTACCGGGCGGCGCTGTGGGCGCCCGCCGAGGCCGGCGAATGCCTGCACACCCTGGTCAAGCGCGCCGACCTGGTGTTCGCCACCGAGCGGGAGGCCCGCCTCGTCGCCCCCGGCGACGACCCGGCCGCGCTCGCCACCGCCCTGGCCGCGCTGGGGCCCCGCGACGTCCTCGTCAAGCGGGGCGCCGTGGGCGTGGTCGCGTTCTGCGAGGGGCGGCTGCACGTCCAGCCCGCCCACCGGGTGCCGGTCGTGGACCCGGTCGGGGCCGGGGACGCGTTCGCCGCCGGCTACCTCGCCGAGTTCGTCCGCGGCCTGCCCGTCGCCGCCCGCCTGGCCACCGCCACGGCCGCGGGCGCGTACGCGGTCACCGTCCGCGGCGACTGGGAGGGCCTGCCCAGCCGCGCCGACCTGGAACTGTTGAAGGCCGCGGAAGACGACGTCACTCGCTGAAGCGGCGTCACCCGACAAGGAGACAGGAATGAGCAAGCGCGAACTTCGCAGTGCGGACTCCGCCCCGCCCGTCGGCACCTACTCGCAGGGCCTCGTGGTCGGCGACTTCGTGTACACGTCCGGGATGGGGCCGCTCGACCCGAAGACCGGCGAGATCGTCGGCTCGTGGACTCGTCCCTCTCCGCCATGGTGGAGGATCTGCGCGGCGCCGACGCCGCGCGGATCCTCTCCCGCGGCGTCTCGTCCATCACGATCGGCGCCGCCCACCACCGCGCCCGGACCGTGACGGTCAGCGGTCCGCGGAGAGGCGGCGGGCGAGCACCGGGATGATGATCGCCGCGGCCAGGACGTGCGCGGCGCACAGCATCACCTTCGTCGAGGCGGCCGTGGCGCCCGCGGCGACGGGCGTCGTGAACGACAGGACCGTCAGCGCGACGGCCGCCCGCACGAACGTCCGGGACGGGTTCTTGGCGAACCGCGCGAGGAGCATCGCGAGGATCGTCCCCCAGAACGTGGACATGACCGTCCCCATCGCGAACATGCCCACCGTGACCGGATCGGGGGTGTCCGCGCCGATGCTCCCGGCCTCCATCGGGATCCCGGCCGCGCGGGCGACCAGGCCGTACAGCTCGGTGGCGACGGATCCCGCCAGCGCCGCGGCGGCCCCGGTCAGCCAGATCGGGCGGTGGCCGCTGGTGATCGTCTGGGTGATGTCCATGGTGTGCTCCTTTCAGGGCTTCTGAAAGGAGGTCGAACCGGCGCCGCCGGGATCGACATCATCCGCCGAAAATCTCCGGCAGATCGAAGGCGGCGAACACCCGGGCGTCCTGGAAGACGACGTTGCGCGCGACGCCCTTCGGGGTCACGGTGAAGACCTGCAGCGTGTGCAGCCGGTACGCGCCTTCCGACAGGTGGTACGCGGCGAGGGCCGGCTGGCGGTTGGCGGACGTCCGCGCCGTCCGCCAGCCGCCGCCGCGCATCGCGAACAGCCGGGCCATGAACCGCCCGTAGTCGCGCCGCCCCCGGTACCAGAGCGGCACGGGCGGCATCTCCAGCACGGCGTCGTCGGTCAGCAGCGCCACCAGGCCGTCGACGTCGGCCGCCTCGAACGACCTCACGTACCGGTCCAGGACGGCGCCGACCGCCGCGTCGTCCGGCTCGGCGATCTCCTCCTCGGCGGCGACGCCCGACAGCCCCGCGCGGGCCCGCTGCAGGGCGCTGTTCACCGCCGCCGGGGACGTCTCCAGCAGCTCCGCCGCCTCGGCCGCGCTGAACTCCAGGACGTCCCGCAGGATGAGCACGGCCCGCTGGCGGGGCGGCAGCGCCTGCATCGCGGCCACCAGCGCCAGCCGCAGGCTGCCGCGCCGCACGACGCGCGCCGCCGGGTCGTCCAGCAGCGCGTCCGGGAACGGCTGAAGCCAGGGCACTTCCAGCGCCGGGGCCAGCGGCGCGTCCGGGTCGTCGCTCGGCCCGCCGAGCCCGGACGGGAGCGGGCGCCGGGCCCGCCCCCGCAGCGCCGTCAGGCACACGTTCGTCGCGATGCTGTAGAGCCAGGTGCGGACGGACGCCAGGCGCGGCTCGTAGCGGTCCCGGGCCCGCCACGCGCGCAGCATCGTCTCCTGGACGAGGTCCTCCGCCTCATGGACCGAGCCCACCATCCGGTAGCAGTGCACCAGGAGCTCGCGCCGGTAGGAGTCGAGTTCCTCGTCCATGGCGGGCCTCCGGTCAGCGGGCGGGCGCGTTGGCGTAGGCGGAGACGAGCCACCGCCCGTCCCGCCGCGACAGCACCCAGGTGGCGAGCCGCTCGCGCTCGGGCGGGTACTCCTGCTCCCCCGCCATGACGATGCCCGCCCTGCTGACGATGATGGCGGTGTCGCCGTGCACGCGGACGTCCTGCGGCTCGTCCACGGCCCGGGAGCCCTTGAGCGGCCCGTCGAACGCGGCGGCCATGTAGTCGCGCACCGCAGCGCGGCCCTGGTGGAACACGCCGGGCATCACCACGGTCGCGTCGTCGACGTAGAGGTCGGCGAAGGCGTCCGCGTCGCCGTCGCCCCACGCCTCGTAAAGCCGCCCGAGCACCTCGCGGACGGCCGTCTCGCTGCTGTTCATCGCCTCAGTCCCTTCTCGAACCGGATCGGTCGAGGTGTGTACCGCGGGGACCTCGCCGATTCATCGCTCCGGCGCGGGAAATCCGGCGGTCAGGATTTGAGGGCGTCGCGCTGGGCGCGGGTGAGCTTGGCGACCACGAGGTCGTAGGAGTGGTCGACCAGCTCCCACACCTCCTCGTCCGGCACCGAGCCGTCGAGGACGACCGTGTTCCAGTGCCGCTTGTTGAGGTGGTAGCCGGGCGTGACCGCGGCGTGCCGGGCGCGGAGCTCCTCGGCCAGGTCGGGATCGCACTTGAGGCTGACGCTCGGCGGCGACGCGCCCAGCGGCACCAAAGCGAACATCCGTCCGGCGACCTTGAACACGGCCACCTCGTCGCCGAACGGATACTCCTCCACCGCACCCGGTTTCCCCAGGCACTCCGCGATCACCCGATCACGCCACGAGCCGTCGTCCACCCGAGCCACTCTAGGCCCGGGCCAGAGCCCGGGCCCGGTGCCTCCCTATCTCAGCGGAGGTAGACGAGGCCGTCGATGCCGACCATGGGGCGGCCCGAGGTGCCCGCGACGACGATCTTGATGGTGTGCGTGCCGCTGCTGCTCCAGGTGCGCGTCCACAGCAGCTGGCGGTAGGCCGTGGTCGACGCCCGGGTGTCCAGCGTGCCGATCTTGACGCCGTCCACGTAGACGTACACGGCGCCGAGGTAGGAGGCGCGCTTGAAGATCAGGCCCGCGGTGCGACCGGTGAACGTCCAGCTCGCGCTCGCGCCGCGGTACTTGCTGTACATGCCGCGTCCGCCCAGGTAGTACTTGGTCGTGCTGACGCCCCAGGTGCCGGTGCGGCGCGCGGCGCCCTCGGTCTGGCCGCCGGTGTAGCGGCTCAGGCTGGAGGTGCCGGTGTTGCCCGCGGCGTCCGTGGCGGCCAGCGTCCAGGTCTGGGTCGTGCCCGGCTTGGAGACCGCGGCCCACGACGTCGTGGTGGTGGAGAACGTCTTCGCCGCGGGCGACGTGGCCTTCAGCGAGCTGAGAAGCCCGTTGTCACTGGCCTTCCAGCTGAGCGTGACGGGCCACGCGCCGCTGTTGACCGTCCCCTTGCGCAGCGAGAGCGCCTGCGAGGAGATGACCGGGCGCGTCGTGTCCGCGACGACCGTGAAGACGGGGGACGCCGAGGTCGTCCCGTCGCTGAAGGCCGCGTGGAGCTGGACCGAGTGCGTGCCCGGCGCGAGGGTCACCGTGGCCGAGGTGGCCCCGGCCGCCGGCGTCGCCGCCGTGGCGCCGTCCACGCTGACCGTGTAGGTCGCGCCATCGGCAGGTGTCCAGTTCAGGGTCGCCGTGCTCTTGGTGTAGTAGCGGCCCCCGGCGGCCGTCGCGCCGGTCACGGTGGCTTCCAGCGCCGGGACGGTGAGCTGCTTGGCGGCCGTCCGGACGGTGGGGAGCGCGGAGTAGAGCTGCGCACCGGGGCACGCGGTCGCGAACCCGTCGCGGTGCCCGGAGATCGTGTTGAACTCGACCTGCTGCCCGTAGGGGTACTTGCCGCCCGTCCCGTTGGGCGCGGCCGAGGTCAGGGTCGTCTTCGCGGTGGGGTCGACGCCGGTCAGCCCCAGCTTCCACGCGGCGATCTTCGCGGTGCCGTCCAGGGCGGCCTTGGTGGGCGCGACGCCCGGAACGCTGGGGTCGTCCGCGGCGGTGTAGGTACCGAGGACGGCGATGCCGGTGGTGTCGGTGTTGAACCCGTAGGTGTGGGCGCCGTGGACGGGGCGGTCGGTCCCCCCGGCCCGCCCCTCGAAGATCGTGCCGCACTTGTCGACGAGGAAGTTGTAGCCGATGTCGTTCCAGCCCTGGCTCTGCACGTGGTACAGGTACACCGACCGGATCACCGACGCCGACTCGGTGCAGGAGTACCCGTTGCCCGTGTCGGTGTGGTGGACGAACGCGGCCTTGACCGAGGTGTCGTAGTCCGGCGGCGCCTTGACGAGGGACTCGTCCGCGCCCCACCCGGACCGCGGCACGATGGCGGGCTTCGGCGCGGTGACGGTCCCGGCGAGGGGCGTGGTCGCCGCCACCAGCTTCATCCCGGTGCGGGCCTTACCGGCGGCCCGCGGTGTCGGCGCCGCCGCCGACGCGCCCGGGTCGACCAGGTCGACGCGCAGGCCGTCCGGCAGCGTGCGGCCCTTCTGTCCGGTCACGCGCACGTCGACGCCGTTGGACGGGCCGACCCACAGGCCGTTCGTCCCGCCGCGTCCACCCTGGTCGGGCGCGTCGGCCAGCTCCGGCTCCAGGGCGCGCCACCCCGACCAGCGGCCGGTCTTCGCGTCCCGCGTGCGGAGCCGGACCGTCCCCTTCAGCTCCTCGCGCGGCTTGTTCCACGTGACGCCGACGAGGCTGAACGGGTCGGTCGCGGCGGCGGGCAGGCCCTTGACCTTCTGCCCCGCGGCCGCCGCGGTGGCGATGTCGCCGAGGGCGCGGGCGTGCACCTTCCCGGGCCCCGCCTTGGTCGCGGACGCCGTCGTCGCCGTCGACGACGACGAGACCGTCCAGACCACCGTCCCGGCCACCGCCAGGGTGGCGGCCGAAGTCACGATCACTGTGCGCTTGAGCATTCTTCCCCGTCCAAGACCGAGCCAGTGATCATTCAGCGTCACGGCCGTCCAGAACGTCACAGCTTGCCAGGCCCGTCCCGCCGGTGGTTCCGGCACCCCCCGGTAAGGGAGCGCGGACGCGGGCAATCACCTGCCCAAACGCGCGCCAAAGGGCGGCTGGCGGCGCGGCCGGCGGGTACCAGCACAGGAGCCGGATCGGGGGTGAGGGCAGGTGCACATCCGAGGACCCGTCGCCCCCATGGCCGCGACGGCGCTCGACCGCATCCCGGAGGAAAGGGCCTGCTCGGGCGGGTGCCGCTACGAACCCAAGTTCGACGGGTTCCGCTGCGTCGCCCGCGTGGACGACGACGGCGGTGTCCAACTCTGGTCACGCCGTCTCAAACGCCTCGACGAGGCCTTCCCCGAGGTGCTCTCGGCCGTCTCCGGCGCGCTGCCGCCCGGCACCGTCGTGGACGGGGAGATCGTCCGCTGGGGACCCGACGGCCGCCTCGACTTCTCCGCCCTGCAACGCCGCCACGTCACGCGCCGCGGCCGCGCCGGCCGCGCCGTCACCGAGCCCTGCCACTACGTGGTGTTCGACGTCCTGGAGACCGGCGGCGTGGACCACCGCCCCGCGCCGCTCTCCTCCCGCCGCACCGAGCTGGAGCGCCTCCTGAACGACCTGCCCGGCACGTCCCGCGTCGTCCTCTGCCCGCAGCTCCGCGACGTCGGCGAGGCCCGCCTGTGGTTCGAGATCCTCGTCGCGCAGGGCGTCGAAGGCCTGGTCGTCAAGGCCGCGGCCGACCCCTACAAGGAGGGACGGCGCGGCTGGTGGAAGGTGAAGCACCGCACGACGACCGAGGCGATCATCGGCGGGGTGACCGGCGCCCTCGACCAGCCGCAGACCCTCCTCCTCGGCAGGTACACGACCGCCGGGACGCTCCGAGTGGTCGCCCGCACCACACCCCTGAACCCCCGAGCGCGCACCGCCCTCACCGGCGCCCTGACTCCGGCAGGCGACGAGCACCCCTGGCCGGAGCCCCTCCCGGCAGGCTGGGCGGGCGGCCTCCCCAGCACCAGGGACCCGATCCACTACATCCGCGTGACCCCGACCGCCGTCGCAGAGATCAGCGTGGACGCCGCCGTAGAACACGGCCGGTGGCGCCACTCCGTCCGCTTCCTCCGCCCCAGACCCGACCTGACCCCCGAAGACGTCCCCCAGGGCCTTGACCTGGAGTGACCGGCAGCCGGTCCGAGCCTTGATCGGGAAGTGAAGCCGCGCGGCGGCGCCTCCGGCTTCAGGTGGCGGTGAAGACGACCGCGCGGCCGGCCTCGGCGGCCTGCTCGTCGGTGATCGCGAAGTGCACTCCCAGCATGACCGGCGATCGTACGCACCGGGACCGACGGCCGGGATGACCGGCTCGCGGCCGGACGAACCGGATCACCGACCGTGATTCCCTGGCGACTCTCCCCGTCCTGCGGTAAAACAGACATTGATGTTCTTCTGAGCCTCTCGCCGACGACCGGGATCCTTCGATCCTCGCCAAGGGCCGCGGCGCCAAGGGCATCTCCAGTGCACGAGAGTCGACCTGAAAGGCATCGGCAGATGACACGTCCCACGGACGGCAAGGACCCGGCCGCCAGCGGTTTCTCCCGCCGCAGGCTCCTGAGGATGGGCGCCGGGGTCGCCCTCGGCGCGGGAGCGGTCGGTGCGGGGTGGGCCGGGTTCAGCCAGGACGAGCGGCGGGTGGCGGTGCGGACGGCCGGCGGGCCGGGCGACCCGTCCAGCCCGACCCTCGCGACCAAGGTGCGGAACCTGAGCGGCCCGGCCGAGACCGGTCCGTTCGCCTCGCCGTGGACCGACCTCGGCATCCCCGTGCGGTGCCCGGACGGCACCATGCTGTTCGTCTGCGGCGACACCTTCGGCGGCGACCACGTGCCGAACCCGGGCGAGCCCGCCGTCGACTGGCGCGCCCCGGTGGGCCTGCGCTCCGGCAACGGCGACGTGAACAACCTGCGCATCGACGGGAGCGTCGGCGGAGGCCACGCCAGGGCCCTCGTGGACGAGCCGCACAACCCGGTCGGCGACAAGGCCACCACGGCGATCCCGTCCGACGCGTTCGTCGTGGACGGCGTCATGTACATGCACCTCATGCGCGGCGTCATCTACGACACCCACCACACCGACTTCTGGCGCTCCACCGACAACGGCGAGACCTGGGAGTACCTGTGCCAGTGGCCCGGTGACCTGCACGGCGGCCAGTTCCAGCAGAAGACCTACGCGGTGGCGGACGACGGGTACTGCTACGTCCTGTCGACCGTCTTCAACCGCGAGCGGGACTCGGGGATGCTTCTGCACCGGGTGCGCAAGGAGCGGCTCGGAGACCCGGGCGCGTACGAGCCCTGGGGGTACGCGGACGGCGGCTGGCGCTGGGGCGCGCCCCCGACGACGGTCTTCGGCGTCCGCAGGTGGGGCGAGATCTGCTTCCGCGCCATGGACGGCAAGTACGTCCTCACCTGGCTGAACATGAACCCGCTGTCGATCCGGGCGATGGTCTTCCCGCTTCCGACCTCGGACCTGACCAGGACGCTGGAGCAGACGATGATCCTGCCGTCCGCTCCCGGGGCGGAGGCGGCCAACCTCGTCGCCAGCCCCTACGGCGGCTTCGTCGTCCCCGGCTCGACGTTCGGCAACTTCCACATCATCGTCAGCCAGTGGTACGACCCGACGAACTACCGGATCATGCAGTACAAGGTCAACATGCTCTCCTGAGCCGGAACCGGGCGCCGTCCCCGGACGGCGCCCGCCTCGACCGGCGACCGGCGCGCAGCCGTTCGACATTCCCCACCTGCGGACGCCGCCGACCGCGCCGCTCCCCGGCGCGGAACGGGCCGGTCAGCCGGACTCGGCGCGGCGGGCGAGTTCGGCGAGGTGGCCGGCGATGATCTCGCGCATCCGCGCCGGGGTCGTCACCTCGGGATGGGTCGCGGCATGGACGGCCAGGCCGTCGACGAGGGCGTGCAGCCGGTCGGTCTCGTACTCCACGGCGGGTTCGGGGACGTCCAGGGAGCGCGCGACGGTGCGGCAGCCCTCGCGAAGCAGGGCATAACCCTCGCTCTGCAAGGCGCCCAGGTCCGGATCGACCATCGCCCGCGCGGTGAAGGCCAGCCAGACCCGGTTCTCGACGGCGCGCTCCTCGTCCATCGGCAGCAGCTCGGCCAGCACCAGCTCGGCGCGGCGGCGCGGGTCCGGCTCGGGGGGAAGCGCCGCTATCCGCCGCTGGATCCGTTCGATGATCGCGCGCAGGGTGAACGCCAGCAGCTCCGACTGCGTGGCGAAGTAGTGCCGCAGCGAGCCCATCGACAGCCCGGCCTCGCTCGCCACGTTGCGCACCGAGGCCCGGTCCAGCCCGTCGCGCAGGATCACCCGCCACACCGCGGCCACCACGTCCCGGCGCCGCTGCTCGCCGTCCACCATTCGAGGCATCGCCCATTAGTAGCACAGTCGTGCTACCATCCGGGTAAGTAGCACGGTTGTGCTAGTTCGAACGGAGTCCTCCGATGCGCCTCGAATCCCCATCGCGTACCGATCCCTCAGCGGACGGCGGCACGGCCCGATCGCTGTTCCGCAACCGCGCCGTGGGGCTTGCCGTGCTGGGGTGGGTGTCGGCGAACGCGCTGATCCTGGCCCTGGCCGGCCGGAGGCTCCCGCTCCACCTGCACGACGCCGCGGAACGCTCCACGTCCGCCTACCTGCTGGACTTCAACGTCCGCCTTGCCGAGGTCTTCCTCATCTTCGCCCTGGTCTTCTTCCTCACCCGCCGCCGGCCCAGGCCCGACCTGGCTGCCCGTGCCCCCGAGCGCGCCACGGCGCTCCGCGAGACCCTGCTGCTCCTCGCCTACGGAGCCGGCGGCCTCGCCCTCGGCTTCGCGGTGGGACGGGCGTTCGGCTGGCACCCGTTCGGCCTGCACCTGGCGGGCTCGGTGAACGAGACGGACGACCACGTCGCGCGGTCGGAAGCGATCGCCTGGGCCGGCTACAACCTGGTGGTGTTCGCGCTCGCGCCGCTGGCGTACTTCTGGCGCCGCTACCCGGCCAGGGCGCTCAACCTCGTCTCCGCCGACCGGCGCGGCGACCTCCGCCTGATCGCCGTCGTGCTGGTGGTCGAGGGTGCCGTGCAGATCGCCGCGCTGCATCCGGAGATCTTCGACCTCACCGGCAGGCAGCTGCTGCTGGGCGTGCCGCTCACCTTCCTCCTCTACATGGCGGGCACGGTCCTGCCGACAATGGTGTTCATCTACGCGATCCTGATCCCGCGCTTCGTGAAGCTGACCGGATCCATCGCGACGACGGTGATCCTCGGCGGCCTGACCTACGCGGCGCTGCACGTGTGGGACTCGTGGGCGGAGTACGGCTCTCCCCGGGAGGCGGCGATCTCGATCGCCTTCCTGCTGCTCACCTACTTCGGCCCCGGCATGGTGAAGGCCTGGCTCACCGTCCGCACGGGCAACGCATGGGTGCACGTCTGGGCGTACCACGCCCTGGCCCCCCACACCCTGGTCGACACCCCCCACGTCACGCACATCTTCGGCATCCACCGCTGAGCCGGCGCGAGGCTTCGAACAGCCGCCGCGAGCCGCGGCGGCCGGGAGTCACCGCTCCGTGCGGGCTCCACCATGGGGGAGGGCGCGAGGTGGGCGCTGTGGTGAACCCGGCGAAAATGGTTTCGGGGCAGCGGGCGTTTTTGGTGACTCCGGTGGGTTGCCTTTTTTGTCCGGCGATTTTTTGTCGGGTGTTTGCCGGGGCGGCTGATCATGTGGGCGGGGCCGGGGAACCGTCAAGTCGGCGAACGGACCTCGACCGCAGTTTTTCCAGAAACCGGTAGTACGCGCTCATCGGCGGCCCGCTCGTCTGAGGTCCCCTTCGGGGGAGCGGGAATCACCGACGCAACAGGAGAGCGAATGCGGGTATTCAGAGGCGGCGCCATCTCGGCCGCGATCCTCGGCCTCACCGTCACGCTGACGGGAACCGCGGAGGCCGCCCATTCCGAGAGCGTGCCCTCACCCCGGGCGGACGCGTGCACCGCCCCGCTGGCGGTCGGCGCAAGGGAGATCATCAGGCAGGCCGAGGACTGCGCCCGGCAGCCGGAGCAGCCGCAGGCGGTGCCGACGACCGCGGAAGGCTTCGCGAAGGCCGCGGAGGAAGCCGGCCACGGCACGGGGAAGATCTGCGGGCCGCCCTATGTGAAGCGGGACCCGCGCCTGGGGCCCGTGCGGCTCCCGCGCCACGGATACTTCGGGTTTCTGCTGCGCGGTTACGACCGCTACGGCCCCCTCTCGCCCTCGCAGTTCCTGTACCAGTACTGGGACGAGAGCAAGGTCCCGCCCGGCTGGCGCTACCCGCCGGACGACGGCTTCGCCCACCAGCTCAGGGACATCAACAGCCGCCCGGCGCGGTTCAGGGTGCGGCTTCGCGCCGGCCAGTTCATCGACCGGTTCGGCGCGGAGACCGGCCGGTTCCTGTCGCCCGCCGGGGCGTCCTTCGCGTCGCGCGCGCTGCCGCCGGACAGCCTCAACACGCGCGCCGACGACCCGAAGCACCTGTGCAACTACCACGTGTACCGCGTGGCGCGGTCCTTCTCGGTGGACGGGGGCCCGGCCGAACCCGCGTTCCAGCAGCCGGGACGGGGGCTCCAGTACGTCCTCATGGGGGCCTACGTCCGCGGTGCGCCGAGCATGCTCTCGGTGAAGTGGCTCGTGCACAAGAAGTACCTGCGGCGGGTCTACTGACCGTTGGACCGCCACGATCTCGAAGCGGCGCTGACCGGCGCCGGTTTTCGGGAGTACGAGATCGAGGGCGTCCATGAGCCGGCCTGGCGGCCCAGCGAGTACCTCTACCTGCGATGGCGGGAGGGCCGCTGGGCCGTCGGGCTCTGCGAGCGCGGCGAGTACGTGCAGATGCGCGGCTTCACCGATGAGGACGAGGCATGCCGTTTCTTCTACGGCCTCGTCACTTCCTCGAAACCGCCTCCACCGCCGGGCGAACTGCCGAGCGTCGAGGAAATCGAGGAATCGCAGCGCATCGCATGGGAGGAATACCGCCGCGCCCGCGACGCTCAAGGAGACGGCGAGCGTCCACCGGACGAGAATTGACGGCCGTCGCCATTCCGAGGAGCACCGCCCGATAAGCGGTTCAGAATCCGATGGCCTCGCGGAGCAGAAGGACGGTGCCGCGCCCGGGACGGTGTTCCGCGTTGAGAACGAGAAGGCGGTTGATGGCACTGGGCCACCCGTAGGCCTCCTGTGTGCGGGCGCTTTCCAGCGGGAGGCAGTGCTCTTCGACGCGCCGCAGTGCGGTGTCCAGGTCGGGTACCACCTTCTGCGCCCCGACGACCCAGATCGCCCGGTCGGCGCCGCCGGCGTAGCCGGGCAGTTGGCTGCCGCTGCCCGACGCGATCACGAGGGAGCCGGTCTCGGTGACCGCGTGCACGCTGCCCACGATGACGTCGGGGTCGGCGAGCAGCCGCCGGATGTCGTCCGCCTGGGTGGCGCGGTCCATGGCCAGGGCGCGCGGCTTGACGGCGTCGTACCGTCCACTGCCGTTGATGTCCTCGTCGATGCCGGACAGGCGAAGGGTCTCGCTGGCCCCGGTGAAGACGCTGGCGCCGTCGGGTATCAGTGCTTTGATGCGGGTACGCGCGGCGGCGGCGTCGTCGAGGACTTCGACGGTGAAACCGTGGGCGGCCAGCGCGGCGGCCGCCCGCTCCAGACGCTGCTCCGGGGCGGGGTCGGTGAACGATGCCGCCGGGATCGGGGTAGTCATGATGTCTCTGAGCTTCCTGTCCGCTGAACGATGTGTTCGTCTCAGCAGTCCGACAACACGGCTCCTCGGAATGTGAGGCGGCGCATCGGCCTCACAATCCGGTGCGCTGTCCGGTCGAACCGGTGAAGGCAGAGCCGACCGAGGGAGCCGTCAGCACCATGACCACCCGAAACGGGCCAGGCCAGGACGGGCCCGATCCCTGCCTGGACGCCCTTATGCGGGAGCGGCGTCATCTGACCAATCTCGCGTACCGGCTCCTGGGCTCCTTGGCCGAGGCCGAGGACGCCGTGCAGGAGACGTACACCCGCTGGTACGCCATGTCGCGGGAGCAGCAGGACGCCATCGAGTCCCCCGGCGCCTGGCTGACGACGGTCGCCGGCCGCATCTGCCTCAACATGCTCGGCTCGGCGCGGGCCCGGCGGGAGACCTACGTCGGCGAATGGATCCCCGAGCCGCTGCCGGACCGTACGGAGTGGATCAGCGGACGGCCGGGCGGCGCGACCCCCGACCCCGCCGACCGGGTCACCCTGGACGAGTCGGTCAGCATGGCCTTCCTGGTCGTCCTCGATTCGATGACCCCGGCCGAGCGCGTCGCGTTCGTGCTGCACGACGTCTTCTGCCACCCCTTCGCCGAGGTGGCCGAGATCGTCGGCCGTTCGCCGGCGGCCTGCCGCCAACTGGCCTCCTCGGCCCGCCGCCGCGTCCGCGAATCGCGGGGCGCCGCGAGCCCGGCGGCCCGGCAGGCCGGCATCGTCAAGGACTTCAAGCGCGCGTGGGAGGCCAAGGACATCGGCGCCCTGATCGGCCTGCTCGACCCCGACGCCACGGCGACCGCCGACGGCGGCGGCCTCGCCCTCTCCTTCCTGCACCCCATCGAAGGCGGCGAGCAGATCGCACACGCCTGGGCCGAGATCGCCCGCCGCAGGCCCGACGACATGACGTTCCTGGAACGCACGGTCAACGGCAGGCCGGGACTCGTGGCCCAGCAGGACGGCGCCACCGTGACGGTCTTCGCGTTCGACGTCGTGGCCGACCGGATCAAGCACATCTGGGTGATTCGCAACCCCGAAAAACTCCGCCACTGGCCGACGACCTGACGGACGTCACCAGGTGATCTCGGCCGCCACCGGGAGGTGGTCGCTGCCGGTGGCCGGCAGGATCCATGCGGCCCGCGGCTGCACGCCTCTGACCAGGATCTGGTCGATCCGCACCATCGGGAACGCCGCAGGCCAGGTGAAGCCGAAGCCGTCCCCGGCCTCCTCCTGGGCCGAGCGCATCCGCGAGGTGATGCCGTCGAACGCGCGGTCGTCCATGGTGCCGTTCAGGTCGCCGAGCAGCACGACCCGTTCACTCCGCTCGGTGGCCATGGCCTGCCCCAGCGCCTTCGCGTTCCTGTCGCGGTGGGCCGTCCAGAAGCCCGCCCTGGGATTCACGCGCGCGGACCCCAGGTGGGCCACGTAGACCGCCAGCGGGCCGTGGTCGGTGGCCACCGTGGTGCGCAGCGCCCGGTTGTAGGGCATCTTGGCCTCGGCCGACTTGGCGGCCCCCAGCGGTCCGGCGTCCGTCTGGATGTCGACCGGCCGGGTGTCCGACAGCGGCAGCTTGCTCCACAGCCCGACCGTCCCCTGCACCGTGTGGTGCGGGTACTCCCTCGCCAGCTCCTTCTCGTACGTGCCGATGGCCTCCTCGGGCAGCTCCTCCAGTGCCAGCACGTTCGCCCCGGAGGCGGCCAGGTCGCGGGCGGTGCGGACGGGGTCGGGGTTGCCGGCGCCGACGTTGTGGCTGGCCACGACGAAGCCGCCGCCCGGACGGGACTTGTCGCCGAGCAGGCCGCCGAAGAGGTTCAGCCACACCAGGACCGGCACCAGCAGCGCGACCGTCGCGGAGGCGGAACGGCGCCACAGCGCCCCGGCCAGCAGCACCGGGACGAAAAGGCCGAACCACGGCAGGAACGTCTCCGCCAGGCTGCCGAGGTTCCCGATCCGGTTCGGGATCTCCGCGTGCAGCAGCATGAACAGGCCCAGCAGCAGCGCCAGTGCCGCGAGGATCAGGCCGCGCTTCCAGGGCTCCGGCCGGGAGGCGACGCGGGCGGCCCGCCGGACGGCCGCGCGCCAGTTGCCGGAGCCGGTGTCGCGGCCGTCGGCGTCGTCCTGTCCGGTCTCCGCCGAGTCCACCCGGGCCATCGTCTGTCCTCGTTCACTGCCGCTCACTGGTGCATCCTCGGGTCTTGGGTGGGGTCGGCGTACGGGTGCGGGCAACCCCGGTCGGCCGCGTCGGCGCGCAGCTCGTAGTGCCAGGGTTCGTTCCGGTAGACCTGGCACAGCCCGAACCCGGCGCCGTGCCGGGACAGCCACGCCGCCGCATCGGGGTGACCGATGTCGACCGCGTCGCCCGACACGTGAAGCGACGTCGCCGGGGTGGCCACCCATCGGGCGGCTTCGGCCTCGGACCCGTACTTGGAGACCGCGTCGCGAAGAAGCCGGTTCTGGTACGCCGGGGAGCGCCAGCCGCTGTTGACGTAGAACTCGATCCCGTCGTCCGCGGCGTCCGTCGCGGCCCGGCGGAGGGCCTTCAGCAGGCTCGGATCGAGGTTGGCCACGGCCGGAAACGCGTCGTCGAAGACCGTCACGCCGTCGGGGACGACCCCGTCGGCCTTGCCGACCGCTCCGTGCTGCTCCCTGCGAGGAGCCTTCGGGGGCGGTGCGGTCGAGGGGGCCAAGGGCGATACGACCGACGAGGACGTCAATGGCGGTGCGGGGGAAGACGAGTCGTTCTGGGACCGGTAGCCGAAGGTCGAAGCGATCGCCGCTGCGACGACTATCAGCCCGGCGACGAGGAGCCGGCGGACCCGGCGGGTCGTACTTCGCGCTGATGGTGGTGTTCCAGACATACCAGCCAGTCAAGGCAGCGTGGCGTTGCAGGCGCGTATGCGGTTTTCGATACGCCGACGATATGCACCGGCTTCTAGCCTCGATGGCATGCGCGTGCTGATCGTCGAGGACGAGCCCTTCCTGGCGGAGGCGATCCGCGACGGCCTGCGCCTCGAAGCGATCGCGGCCGACATCGCGGGCGACGGCGACACCGCGCTGGCGATGCTGGGCGTCCACGCCTACGACATCGCCGTCCTCGACCGCGACGTCCCCGGACCCTCCGGTGACGAGATCGCCAGGCGCATCGTCGCCTCCGGAAGCGGCATGCCGATCCTCATGCTGACCGCGGCCGACCGCCTCGACGACAAGGCCTCCGGGTTCGAACTCGGCGCCGACGACTACCTCACGAAGCCCTTCGAGCTGCAGGAACTCGCGCTCAGGCTCAGGGCGCTCGACCGCCGCCGCGCCCACAGCAGGCCCCCCGTGCGGGAGATCGCGGGCCTGCGGGTGGACCCGTTCCGCAGGGAGGTCTTCCGGGACGGCCGCTACGTCGCGCTGACCAGGAAGCAGTTCGCCGTCCTCGAAGTCCTCGTCGGCGCCGAAGGCGGTGTTGTCAGCGCCGAGGAACTCCTGGAACGCGCGTGGGACGAGAACGCCGACCCGTTCACCAACGCCGTGCGCATCACCGTCTCGGCCCTGCGGAAACGCCTCGGCGAACCCTGGATCATCGCCACCGTGCCAGGCGTCGGCTACCGCATCGACACAGGAGCGGACGCCGGAGACGAGCGCGAATAGAGGCGCTGCGCACCGAGGGGTGCGCTGCCCGGTTCAGTTCACCAGGCCTCGGCGGTAGGCGTAGACGACCGCTTGGACGCGGTCGCGCAGGTCGAGTTTGGTGAGGATGCGGGAGACGTACGTCTTGACGGTCTCCTGGCTGAGCACCAGGGTCGCGGCGATCTCGCTGTTGGACAGGCCGTCGGCGATGAGGCGCAGCACCTCCATCTCACGCGGCGACAGCACGTCGACGGCCGGCGTCTCCTCGGCGGGTCGGATCCGCGCCGCGTACCTGCCGACGAGCTGCCGCGTCACCTCGGGGGCCAGCAGCGCGGCGCCGGCCGCGACGGTCCGGATGCCGTGCAGCAGCTGCGCCGGCGGGGCGTCCTTGAGCAGGAAGCCGCTCGCTCCCGCGCGCAGCGCCTCGTACACGTACTCGTCCAGGTTGAACGTGGTCACCACGAGCACCTTGACGGGGTCGGCGACCCCGGCGCCGGCCAGCAGGCGGGTCGCCTCGATGCCGTCGAGGACCGGCATCCGGACGTCCATCACCACCATGTCCGGGACGAGCCGGCGGGCGAGGTCGACGGCGGCGCGGCCGTCACCGCACTCGCCCACCACCTCCAGGTCGGGCTGCGCGTCGATGATCGTGGAGAATCCGGTGCGGATCAGCGCCTGGTCGTCGGCGACCAGGACCCGGACCGGCGTGCTCACGAAGGGCTCCCCGACGGGATGCGGGCCCGCACGACGAAGCCGCCGTCCGGCCGCGGGTCCGCGCTGAAGTCGCCGCCGAGGGCGCCGACCCGGTCGCGGAGCCCGGCGAGGCCCCGGCCGCTCCCGCCCGGGGACGCGGCCGGCGACCCGGAGGCGTCGGTGCCGACCTCCACGCTGATCTCTTTGTCGCGGTAGTGCACCCGCACCACGGTACGGCTGCCGTGGGCGTACTTGAGGGCGTTCGTCAGAGACTCCTGCACGACCCGGTAGGCCACGAACTCGGCGCTTCCGGCCGACTCCGCCGGCTCGCCCGCGGTGCTGAACTCGATCGGCTGCCCGGCCTGGCGCGTCTGCTCCACGAGCGCGGGGAGCTCGCCGACGGACGGCATCCGGGGATCGGTTCCATGATCGGGGTTGAGCAGTTCGAGCAGGTGCCGCAGGTCGGTGATGGCCCGGCGGCCGGTGTCGCCGACGGCGCCCAGGGTCGCGTCGAGGCGGTCGGGGGCGGCGGTCAGGTACCGCGCCGCCTCCACCTGGACGACCATCGCCGTGACGTGGTGGGTCACGACGTCGTGGAGCTCGCGGGCGATGCGGGTGCGTTCGGCCGCGCGGGTGGCCTCGGCGACGCGGCGGCGGCGTTCCGCCTCGACGGCCCGGGTGGAGCGCAGCCACGCCCCGACGCCCCACGCGAAGGCGGCGGCCAGGTAGAACGTGGCGAAGCCGTCCAGGCGCTCGGGGGAGCCGATCCGGTCGAGCGCGAACGCCAGCGCCACGTAGCCGGCGGAGAGGCCGGCCGCGACGGCGTACCGGCGGCGCTCCAGGTGGGCGCCCGCGCTCACCAGCGCGAACGCCAGGGCGCTGCCCGTGAACGAGTGGTAGGCGCGGAGCTGTTCGGCGGCGAACCCCAGCGACACGAGGACGACGCAGACGGCCGGCCAGCGCCGGCGCACGGCGAGCGGGAGGCAGGTGAGGAGGATGACCGGGACGGCCAGGGCGTCGAACGGGCGGGCGGGCAGATCGCCGACCTGCGTTCCGTGGGCCTGGAGCGCCGGGACGAACGACCCGGCGACCAGCAGCACCGGAAACGGCAGGTCCCGCACCGTGACGTCCAGCCGTCGCCACCGCTCCCGGCCCCGCCGGATGTCGATCACTGGGCGAGCGTAGCGGTGGCGGCGGCCCGGGTGGTCCGGCGCAGGGGGACGATGGTGCCGCGCCGGCGTGCCAGCCACACGAACACGATCGTCAGGACCGCGCCGGCGCCGACCGAGTACAGGCTCGCCTCCGGGCCGAACTCGCCGCCGCTGAGCAGGGTCGGGCCCGAGGTCACGCCGTTGAGCAGGCCGTCCGGGGCGTCCTTGCCGGAGACCTCGGTCCCGAAGATCCCGCCGCCGGCGAAGTTCCAGGCGAAGTGCAGGCCGATCGGCACCCAGAGGTTGCGGGTGGCGACGTAGGCGGCGGCGAGCATGCCGCCGGCCTCGATGGCGATGGCGAGCGAGCTCCACAGGGTGGCGTTCGGGTTGGGCAGGTGCATCAGGCCGAACACCAGGCCGGTCAGCGTCAGCGCCACCCAGGTGCCGGTGCGCTCCTCGATGACCCGGAACAGGACGCCGCGGAACATCACCTCCTCCGTCACCGCGGCGGCGGCCATGAAGCCGAGCAGCGCGACCGCGCCGCCGGCGGAGCCGAACCCGTCGATCCGGTAGTGGCCGAGGAAGGCGATGTTCACGATGACGGCGCCGAACATCGCGAAACCGATGAGCATCCCGCGGGTGAGGGCGCCGGCGGCGCCCTTCGGCGCCAGCTCCGTCGGCTCGCGGTGCTCGGTCCGGCGCACCACCCAGCGGTACGTGTACAGGCTGACCAGCGCCGCCGCGGCGCCGAGGACGAGCGTGAGGGCGGGGTTCCAGTCGGCGCCGTTGACGCCCGCGCCGCCGGCGGCGGCGACGACCACCACGACCACGAGCTGCTTCAGCAGTCGCATGCTGACTCCTTCGGGGGTTCCGCGGCCGGAGTGCCGCGGCTTCGCCCGAAACGCTATGGATCCACCCCCTCCCGGATCTTCACCACACGGTGGACATCCGCCTGTAGCTCGCACGGGGGACAAGCCTCCGCGCGCCGGATGTCAGCTGCGGCGGAACAGGCGCGTCCAGGCGTTTCCGGCGGGGGCCTCCTTCTCGTCGCAGTTGCAGCGCTGGGACCGGGGGACTCCCGCGAGCACCTGCTCGACGTGCTGGCCGCACCCCCGGTAGGTGGCGCGCTGGCACTTCCGGCAAACGGCGCGCTGGCACATGGGCTTCTCCTTCGGTTCGGATCCCGGGCCGGTGGCCCTTACTCCATGGTGATGCTTCTCTGTCCAGATGATACCCCAGGGGGTATGTGGAATCGCAGGCCCGGACGATGCGGCCGTGGGCCTCACCTGGGGCGGGACCGGGCCGTCCGGCCTCCCCAGGGGACCGGAGATCAAGCTGTGATCTTTAGGCGGTGATCCGGCGAACGGGGCGGAGCGTCCTCCGGGATGAGCAGCCCTGGAGGACTCCGTGCAGCGACGTGTTTCCACCCTGATTTCCGCCGTTGTCCTGGCGGCGCCCGTTGTCGTGGTCGCTGCGCCCGCCGCGCATGCGGCGCCCTATGCGTTCGTGCACGCCGCGATGGATCGGGATGATCCCGCGCATCCGGTCACCGTCACGGTCGACGTCAAGGGCGAGGACGTGGCGCGAGTGAAGGCCTGGTTCACCGATTCGCGGTTCGGTGACAGCTGGGCGTCGCTGGGGGATCTCCGGCTGATCGAGGGGACCGCGCAGGACGGCACCTGGCAGGGGACCCTGCCGATCTCCGTTGAGGAGCACCCGGGGGATCACTGGGCCGTCGCCTACGTGGAGGACGCGAAGGGCGGGCTGCTCGCTCAGGCCGGCAACGTCTTCTCGGCGTGCTATTCGGCGGTCTACTCGGATGTCACGGCGACGCCGGCGGTCGTCGACGCCGACCATCGGACGGTGACGGCGTCCGGTGCCATCTCCTACCGGACGTCCAAGAACGCCCCCTTGCAGCCTGCGGGCGGGCTGCCGGTGAAGCTCCTGGGGACCGCGGGGACCACCGAGACCGGCGCCGACGGGCGGTTCACCGTGCGGGGCGATGCCGAGGTACGTCCCCAGCTCTACAACGACGCGAAGGGCGTGGTGTGCCAAGCCTGGGGGACGACCCCGGTCACGGTCCGGCAGACGGCCACGGCCATCTCGGCTCGGGTCAGCGTCGCCAACCCCGTTCCGGCGGGCGGCACGGTCACCGTCAAGGGGGAGCTGGTGCGCGCGGGGAGCAGCGGGCCGGTGTTCCTGGGGCCGGGTGAGGACGTCGAGGCCTGGATCATCCCGTTCGACGGCGGCGACACCAGGTACATCGGGAGGGTCGAGAAGCTCGGCGACGGCGGTTCGTTCGAGTTCACCTTCACGGCGACCTCGGGTGAGCTGCTCGTCCAGTACGCGCCCAACTCGACCGGCCTGTTCACGCGGAGCGAGATCCGGCAGCCGCTGGAGGTCGGGCAGGCGCGGGCCGCCACCGCGTTCAGCGGGGCGAACGCCGGGCCGGAGCCCGTCGCGCTCAACGGGACGGTCACGACGTCCGGGCGGCTGGTGGCGGGCGGCACGGCCGTGAAGGGCGCCACCGTGGACGTCGAGTTCTCCACCAACGGCACGTCCGGGTGGACGCGCGTGGGCCGGGGGACGACCAGCTCGACCGGGGCGTTCTCGGTGGGGGCGCCCGCCACGCGCGACGGGTACTGGCGGGTGCGCTACGCGGGGTCGTCCGCCTACCGGCCGGCGATGAGCGGGACCGACTTCGTCGACGCGCGGTACCGGACGGCCATCACCTCGTTCAACGCCGGCCCGGAGCCGGTCCGCAAGGGGCGGACGCTGACGGTGCAGGGCAAGCTGAGCCGGTACGTGGGCGGGTGGAAGCCGGGGTCGGGCGCGCCGGTGAAGATCTACTTCCGGCGGGCGGGGGCCTCGTCGTGGGCGCTGGCCGGGACGACCCGCAGCGCCTCCAACGGGACGTTCCGCAAGTCCTTCACCGCCAAGCTGGACGGCACCTGGCGCGCCGTCTACGCCGGCAGCTCCACGTACCTGTCCGCCACCAGCGCCGGGGACTACGTGGACGTTCGCTGATCGGGACGGGACGGCGGCCGGTACGGTCAGCTGATGATGATCTTTGGCCCGGCCGTCGACGTCCGTCCGCTGTTCCCGCGCGAACGGCAGGCCATGCTCGACCTGCTCAGGGCCCTGAGCCCGGCCGGGTGGGCCATGCCCACGGTGTGTCCCGGCTGGGACGTGCACGACGTGGTCGCTCATGTGCTCAACGACTACATGCGGCGCCTGTCGGGCAGCCGCGACGGGCACGGCGGCGCGATCTTCGCCGACGACGAGACGCTCCCCGCCTACCTGGCCCGGACCAACGACGAGTTCGTCCGGGCGTCCCGCCAGCTCAGCCCGCAACTGATGATCGAACTGCTGGAGCACCTGGGACCCCGGCTCGACGCCGTATGGGCCGCCCAGGACCTCCACGCCCCCGCCGACCTGAACGTCTCCTGGGCCGCCACCGACATCGACAGCCCCGCATGGCTCGACATCGGCCGCGACTACACCGAGTTCTGGGTCCACCAGCAGCAGGTGCGCGACGCCGTCTCCGTCCCGGGCGCCGATGAACCCGATCTCATGGCTCCGGTGTTGGACGTCTTCGCGCGCGGCCTGCCGCACGCCTTGCGGATGCACGAACGCCCCGAAGGCACCACGGCTCACCTGGAAGTACTCGGCCCGGCCGGAGGACGATGGGGCATGGTCCGGCAGGACGCGCGCTGGCAGATGACCCCGCCCCTGGGGGAGCCGACCGCTCACGTCTCGATGGACCAGGACACCTTCTGGCGCCTGGCGACCCGAGGCATCACCGAGGAGCAGGCCCGCCGACGATCGACGGCGACCGGCGACGCGGGCCTCACCACGGCCATCACGGCCCTTCTCGCGGTAGTCGCCTGAGGGGACCCGCCCGGCGCCCGCCTGCCGACGGCGGACGCGGTCCGGACCTCGTCGGCTATGGCGCGAGGCGGAGGACCGCCGTGGCCTTGCCCGCCGAGTCGAGCACCGTGCCGACCAGCGTTTCCCGGGCTTCCCCGAACCGGGAGGTCGGTGCGACGATCCCGACGGCGCCGGCGATGGAGCCGTCGTGCTTGAAGAACGGGGCGCCGAGCGCCGTGATGCCGGGGCTGGAGTCGATGTCGACGGCCCAACCCCGCTCCTGGACCTCCTTGAGCTCCTGGAGCAGGGCCGTGCGGGAACGCCGCTGCGCGGTCGGGGACATGCCGGTCAGGTTGCGCTCGATGATCTCGTCCCGCAGGTCGGCGTCGGCATGGGCGAGGACGGCCTTGCCCGACGCGCGGTGCGGCTCGTTGCCCGTCAGGCCGACGTAGAGGCCGCTGACCCGCAGCGGCTGCGACCCCTCGACCAGCACCTTCAAGATCACGTTCCGGTCGTCGAGCGTCGACAGGAACGAGGTCTCGGCGGTGGCGGCGGCGAGTTCGGCGACGATGCCCGCGAGCTTGTCACTGGTGTTGAAGTTGAGCTGGTAGGACCGGAACAGCGCGCCCACGCCCGCTCCGAGGCGGAGCGTGGCGTCGGCCCGCCGCTCCAGGTAGCCGCGCGCGAGCAGGGTCCTCATCAGGTGGTAGCAGGTCGTGATGTTCAAGCCGAGGCCGGCGGAGACCTGCTGCACCGTCGGCGCGGTGTCGGCGGCGGCCACGTACTCGAGGAAGCTCAGGGCCCGCTCGACCGTCTGCAGGGTCTGGCCCGGCTTGTCCGAAGCGCTGTTCACTATTTGAAACTATCAGCTCGCCTGGTGGGTGCGGGCCCGGTGCAGCGGGGCGTTGAGACGGTCGGCGAACGCGTCGAACGACCGGACGGGCGGATAGGCGTCCGGGTCGACGATCACGTCCAGGACCGTGACGCGGTCGGATTCCATCGCCTTCCGCAGTGCGGGGGCGATGCCGTCCGGACCGTCGACCGTGATCCCCGTGGCCCCCGCGGCGGTCGCGACGGCGGCGTGGTCGACGGGCTCGAACTCCACGCCGGTCGTCGTCTCGCCGAACACGGCGTTCTCGGCATGCCGCTGGGCTCCCAGTACCGAGTTGTTGAGCACCACCACGGTCACCGGAAGGCGCTCCCGCAGCGCGGTCTCCAGCTCGGACCAGACGTGTGCGAATCCGCCGTCGCCGACGACGGCGATGACACGCCGAGCGGGCGCCGCGATCTTCGCTCCCAGGGCCAGGGGCAGCCCCCAGCCGAGCCCGGCCAGCCCGCGCGGCATGAGGAAGCGCTGCCCGGGCCGCTTGGCCAGGAGGTAACTGGCGACCCAGAACGAGGAGTAGCTGGCGTCGGTGACCACGATGTCGTCGGGGTCCAGCAGCCGGTCGATCTCGGCGAAGAGGCGCTCCGGCGCGATGGGGGTCGCGTCGGATTCCAGCAGCGGGGCGACGACCTCGAAGTGCTGCCGGCGCCCGGCGGCGATGGCGGCCTTGAGCTCCTCCGAACGCGAGGCGCGCAGGGTGAGATCGGTTTCCGCCAGGGCGGCCGTGAGGTCCTGGAGCGCGGCCCGGGCATCACCGAGCAGGCGTACGGACTCGTAGTTGCGCCCCACTTCGAGCGGGTCGACGTCGATGTGGACGTAGGTGGCGTCGGGGGAGGTCAGCGTCCAGCTCTCGGTGCCGTTCTCGTTCGTCCGGGTACCGACCAGCAGGACGACGTCGGCTCCGCCGATCAGGTCGAGGTGGAAGTGCGCGGGCCCGCGCTCGCCGGTGACGTTGGCGGCGACCCCGAGCGACAGCGGACCCGACTCGTCCACGGCGCCCTTGCCCATGTTCGTCGTGACCACGGGCAGGTGGGCGGTCTCCTGCAGCGCGCGCAGTTCGGCCACCGCACCCGAGCCGTGCACGCCGCCGCCCGCGACGACCAGCGGGGACCGCGCCTCCGCGATCAGCCGGGCCGCGCTCGCCACCGCGGCGGCGTCCGGCCGGGGACGGTCGAGCGGGAACGCCCCGAGATCGGCGGTGCGCGGGAACCGTCCGGGCACGGCCGGCTTCCCGAGGACGTCCTTGGGGACGAGCAGGACGACCGGCCCGGGCCGTCCGCTGTTGGCCATGGTGAACGCCTGGTCGACGGCGTCCTCCACGCGTGCGGGGTCGTCGATGCGCCGCGTCCACTTCGAGACGCTCGCGAACAGCGCGAAGTGGTCCATCTCCTGGAACGCGTTGCGGTCGCGACTGCCTGACGGCACCTCCTGCACCAGCACGAGCATCGGCACCGAGGCCTTGAGGGCTTCCCCCATCGGGGCGACGAGCAGGGTCGCGGCGGGGCCGTTCTGGGCCGCCACCACCCCGACGCGGCCGGAGATCCTGGCGAACCCGTCGGCCATCGCGCCGCCGGCGTTCTCGGTCCGGTACAGGATCTGGCGGATGCCGATGCGCTCGGCGGCGAGCATCAGCTCGGTCGGATTGCTCTGGCCAAGGATCGTCCCGACCCCGTGACGGGCCAGTGCACCTGCGATGACGTCAGCGACTGTGGTCATGTCCGTACCGTTGCAAACTCTGAATCAGACGTCAAATACTGAATCTTTCAATATTTGCAATCCTCTTCACATATTGACGCACCTGTGAGGTGGCTCATACTCTCGGGACCGTGAGCGCGCCTCGGCTCTCTGAGCAGGAAAGATCTGGAGGTCCCCATGACCATCGACACTGGTGAACCGCAGCTGAGCCCCGTGCTCTGCCTGCACTCGCTCTTCCTCGACCCGCGCGCCTTCGACGGCCTCGTCGCCGCCGGGGCCGGGCGGTTCCGGTTCGTCGCGCCCGAGTTCCCCGGCCAGGCGGGCCGCGTGGACGAGGCCGACGCGACCGTGACCATGGATCAGTGCACCGACGACATGCTCGCCCTCGTCGACCGGCTCGGCCTGGACTCGCTGTCGATCGTCGGGCAGTCGATGGGCGGCGACGTCGCGGTCCGCATGGCGGCCCGCCGCCCCGAACTGGTCGACAGGCTGGTGCTGATGGGCTCGTCAGCGGGAGCCGAGACCGACGAGAACCGCGAACTCTTCGGCGCGTTCGTCGACAGGTTCGAGCAGGAGGGGTTCACCCCGGAACTCGTCGAGTTCGTCAAGGGCATCCTGTTCGCGCAGACCGTCCTCAACGACCCGGCGCGCTCTGACATCCACCAGACGTGGACCGAGCGCCTCGGCGAGCTCTCTCCCCGGCTCGCCCACGCCGCGCGGGGCGTCGTCGAACGCGAGAGCGCGCTCGACCTGCTGCCTCGGATCACCGCGCGGACGCTCATCATCTCCGGCACCCAGGACCAGGCCCGCCCGCCCGCCTGGTCCGACGAGATGTTCGAGGCGATCCCCGACGCCGAACTCTGGCGCATCAAGACCGCCGGCCACAGCCCTTGCATCGAGGACCCGGACGCCGTCATCCCCCGCATCCTCGACTTCCTCGCCTAGTGCGGAACGGAGAAGGACACATGACCACTCCCCCCAGGCTCACGGCGGACTTCCTCGCCCGGCGGCACGGGCTGTTCATCGACGGCGAGTTCGTCGACGCCCTCGACGGGCGGACCTTCGAGACGATCGATCCGGGCACCGGAAAGGTCCTCGGCGAGGTGGCGGAGGCGTCGGAGCGGGACGTCGACCGCGCGGTGGCGGCCGCCCGCCGCGCCGCGGACGGCCCGTGGGCGGCCATGTCGCCCAGCGAGCGGGGCCGCATCGTGCACCGCGTCGGCGACCTGATCGCCGAGCACGCCGAGGAGCTCGCGGAACTGGAGTCGCTCGACAGCGGGAAGCCGGCCTCCGCGGCCCTCGGCGTCGAGATCCCCCTCGCCGCCGACATGTTCTGGTACATGGCCGGCGCGGCCCGCCGGATCACCGGGACGACGGTCACGCCGTCCGTCCCCTACATGCCGGGCCAGGAGTTCCACGCCTACACGACCCGTGAACCGCTGGGCGTCGCCGGGCAGATCATCCCCTGGAACGTTCCGATCCTCATGGCCGCGTGGAAGCTCGCCCCGGCGCTGGCCACCGGCAACACGGTCGTCCTGAAACCCGCCGAGCAGACGCCGCTGACCGCCCTGCGGATCGGTGAACTCCTCAACGAGGCGGGCGTCCCGCCGGGCGTGGTCAACATCGTGCCGGGATTCGGCGAACGGGCCGGGGCGCACCTGGCCGCCCACGACGGCGTCGACAAGATCGCGTTCACCGGTTCAACGGAGGTCGGCCGCAGCATCGTGCGCGCCGCGGCGGGCAACCTCAAGCGGGTGTCGCTGGAGCTGGGCGGCAAGTCGCCGAACATCGTCCTGGACGACGCGGACGCCGACGCCGCGATCGCGGGAGCCGCGCTGGCGATCTTCTACAACCAGGGCGAGGTGTGCTCGGCCGGCAGCCGCCTCTACGTCCACGAGTCCCAGTTCGACCGGGTCGTGGAAGGCCTCGCCGAACACGCCAGCGGCATCCGGGTGGGCTACGGCCTCGATCCGGACACCGACATGGGTCCCCTGGTGTCCGCGGAGCACTTCGACCGGGTCCGCCGGTACCTCGACCTGAGCAAGGACTCGGGAGGCCGGACGCTGACCGGCGGCAGCGCGCTGGACCGCGACGGGTACTACGTCCAGCCGAGTGTGATCGCGCGGCCCGACCGCGACCACCCGATCGTCCGGGAGGAGATCTTCGGGCCGGTCGTCACGGCGCTGCCGTTCAGCGACATCGACGATCTGGCGGCCCAGGCCAACGACACCATCTACGGCCTCGCGGCCGGGGTGTGGACGCGCGACCTGTCGAAGGCGCACCGGCTGGCCAAGCGGCTGAAGGCCGGAACCGTGCACGTCAACACGTACCACGTCTTCGGCTCCGAGCTTCCCTTCGGCGGTTACAAGCAGAGCGGCTGGGGCCGGGAGAAGGGCGACGCCGTCCTGGAGCAGTACCTCGAAACCAAGTCCGTCGTCGTGGCGCTGTGAGATCCGAGGGCTGACGAACATGACCGACATCCAGACAGTCGCGGGGCCCGTCGACTCCGGTGCGCTCGGCCGGACGCTCGTCCACGAGCACGTCTTCGTCCTCGGTGAGGAGTACCGGCAGAACTACCAGGACGACTGGGACGAGGACGAGAAGGTCGAGCAGGCGGTAAGCGACCTGAACGAACTCAAGTCCCTCGGCATCGACACCATCATCGACCCCACGGTCCTGGGGCTCGGCCGGTACATCCCGCGCATCCAGCGCATCGCCGAGCGGACGAACCTGAACATCGTCGTCGCGACCGGGCTCTACACGTTCAACGACCTTCCGCACCAGTTCCTCAGCCGCGGGCCGGGCCTGCTCATCGACACCGAGGAACCGCTGACCGAGCTGTTCGTCAAGGACCTGACGGAGGGCATCGGCGACACGGGGGTGCGCGCCGCGACCCTCAAGTGCGCCATCGACGCCCAGGGCCTCACACCCGGCGTGGAGCGCACGATGAGGGCGGTCGCGCGGGCGGCCGTCGAGACCGGTGCGCCGATCACCGTCCACACGCACGCCGGTTCCGAATCCGGACTGGTCGCGCAGCGCGTCCTCGCCGAAGAGGGCGCCGACCTGAGCCGGGTGGTGATCGGCCATGCGGGCGACAGCACCGATCTGGACTACCTGTCCCGGCTGGCGGACGCCGGCTCGCTGCTGGGCCTCGACCGTTTCGGGCTGGACGCGTTCCTGCCGCTCCAGCAGCGGATCGACACCCTCGTGGGCCTCGTCCGGCGCGGCTACGCGGAGAGCATCGTCGTCTCGCACGACGCGTCCTGCTTCATCGACTTCGTCACGGTGGAGGAACGCCCTCAACTGGGGGAGAAGTGGAACTACCGCCTCATCTCCATGGAAGTCATTCCCGCACTGCGTGAGGCGGGAGTCGACGACCGCACCATCGAGATCATCCTCGTGGACAACCCGCGCCGGTACTTCGAGGGGACGAAGGCATGACCACGGCAGAAGAACTGTCCGCCGCCCACTGGCACGCGGACCCGGACCAGGGCCACGCGGACGGCACCATCGGCGACGCCCTGACCAGCGCCGCCTCACGATGGACGGATCGCACGGCACTCGTCGAGGGCGTCGTGGGAGAGCCCGCGCGCCGCTGGACCTTCGAAGAACTGCTGGACGATTCCGTCCGCGTCGCCCACGCCCTGCTCCGGCGGTTCGACCCCGGCGAACGGCTGGCGGTGTGGGCCGGGAACCGCCCGGAGTGGATTCAGCTCGAATTCGGCGCCGCGCTCGCGGGACTGACCCTGGTCACGGTGAACCCCGCCTTCCGGGAGGCGGAACTGGCGTACGTGCTGGAGCAGTCCCGCGCGGCGGGCATCGTCGTCCAGCCGCGGTACCGATCCGCCGAACTGCTGCCGATGGCCGAGGCCGTGCGGGACGGCACACCGGTCCGTGAGGTGATCTCACTCGGGGGCTGGGACGAGCTCCGGGCCGCCGAGAGCAGCGCACGCGACGGCCTGCCGCACGTCGCGCCGGAGGACCCCGCCCAGATCCAGTACACCTCGGGGACCACCGGACGTCCGAAGGGAGCGCTGCTCAGCCACCGCGGGCTCGTCGCCAACGGCCGGCGGTACGCGACCGTCATCGGCGCACGTCCGACCGATGTCTGGGTCAACCCGATGCCCCTTTTCCACACCGCGGGGTGCGGGCTGGTGACGCTAGGCGCCCTCCAGACCGGCGGCCGCCACGTGCTCCCCGCCGGGTTCGACGCCGACCTCATGCTCGACCTGTTCGAGGCCGAGCGGGGGACCGTCATGCTGAGCGTGCCGACCATGCTGATCCGCATGCTCGAACGCCAGGCCGGCAGGCCGCGCGACGTGTCGAGCTGGCGGCTGACCACGCTCGGAGGCGCGCCCGTCCCGATCGATCTGGTCCTGCGCGCCCAGCGTGACCTCGGCGTCGAGGTCGGCATCGGGTACGGCCAGACGGAGGCGTCTCCGTACATCACCCACACCGCCGCCGAGGACCAGGACGCGGAGACCCTCTCCACCGTGGGACGGCCGCTGCCGGGAACCGAGGTCAAGATCGTCAGGGCCGGCTCCGGCGAGGTGGCCGGGGTCGGGGAGATCGGTGAGATCTGCACCCGCGGCATCTGCGTGATGACCGAGTACTTCGACGACCCCGCCGCGACCGCCGAGGCCATCGACGCCGACGGCTGGCTGCACACCGGCGACCTGGGGACCATGGACGCGTCGGGCCTCGTCACGATCCAGGGCCGCCTCAAAGACATGATCATCCGTGGCGGGGAGAACATCTTCCCGCGCGAGATCGAAGACGTCCTCTACACCCACCCCGGAATCAGCCTGGTCACGGTGATCGGACTACCGGACGCCGAATGGGGCGAAACCGTCGCCGCCTTCGTGGTGGCGGCCGAAGGAGCACGCCTCACCGAAGCCGACCTGGACGCCTTCTGCCGCGCCCGGCTGGCCTCCTACAAGGTCCCGCGCAGCTGGCACTTCCGAACCGAACTCCCGCAGACCGCGTCCGGAAAGATCCAGAAAGTGGCCCTCCGCGAGGAACACCTGGCAGCCCTCCCCACCGGCCACGCCTAGGGCGATGTCGCACCGCCCGGTCCACTGGAGGCGCCGTGCTCGGCGGGTCAGTGCGACGGGTGGAGGTTGTGCGTCTCTTCCAGGGACCAGGTGCCGTGGCCTCCGGTGACCTGGAGGAGCGTTTGGGAGCGGAGTTGGATCTCCGTGTCGCCGTCCGGGGAGGCGAGCGTCCGGATCGGGGTCAGGGTGGCGTCGAGTTCCAGGAGGCCGAAGGCGTCCCCGCTGCGAAACAGCACAGGTCCCGGAGGTCCCAGGTAGCGCACCACTGCGGTCCGGTCACCCGCTGTCGAGTGCTCGAACGGCCGGACGCGGCCGGTGGGCGGCACCGTGGTGGCGTCCTGTTCCGCGGCTTGGGCGGGGGCGTCAACGTCTGCCTGTTCTAGGGGCGTCACGTCGATCCGCCAGTGCGCCCCGGCGGTTCTCACTCGTAGTACTGCCTGCGTCGGGACAGCGAACGTACTCCAACTGGGCGGGGGGTCGTCCTCCGGCACCGGGTTGAACGCGGCGGCGGACACGACGGGATCGCTGCCGTGGAGCGCGTCCAGGTTCGGCCCGTGCAGGTGGACCTGGTGGAACTGCCCGTCTGGGCATGACACGACGGCGATTCCAGCCGGGCCCTGGTAGCTGAGCACGTCGGGTCCGCTGCCCGTGACAGAGGCGGTGAACCCGCGAGCGCGTTCCGGTCCGCTGATCGTGACGGTCCACCGCCCCTCGGACTCCACGTACAGGACCCTCTTCGTGAGCGCTTTGTCGGATACCAGCCGGTCGTCCAGGACGGTCATGGCGGGCGGGGAGCCGGGACCGCACGCCATGACCGGGGTCCCCCGGCCGAACTCGGTACGTCGAAGCCAGGCCCGCAGCGTTCCCGCTCCCTCGTTCACGAACTCGGCCAGCACCGGCTCGGGAAGCGGGCCCCTGACCTTGACGCGTGCATCGCCGGCGCCGCGGTGCGTGCGGACCGTGCCGTAATGGGCGTGATCGACCGACGCGAACTCCGACGGCGGGAGCGTCTCACCATGCCCCAGCCAGCGGTCGAGGTCGGTGGCCACCCTGCGCGGCTCCTTCACCCGGAGGCACAACCGGCGGACCGGACGCCCCCGTTGAGGCATGCCCCTCCGCGGGTCCAGATCCTTCAGGATCAACACGATCCAGAACCAGTTCCCCCACCGCAGCCGGCGCGCGGGAAGAGAGATGTCGTCCCGCATCCGCAGGACGAGGTTGAGTTCTTCCCGGAACGGCGTCAGTTGGGCCACGCCCCCCTTGACCTGCCGCCGCAGCGGCTCGTCGCCGTAGCGGACCGCCGCGATCGCGGTGCGCGGGATCCGCAGCACCTTCCACAGCAGCACCGCGTCCCAGATGACGATCTCATCGTCGGTCACCCACATCCGGGGCCTGACCAGCATCAGCCGGAGCGTCTGGATCGCGACGCCCACGAGGGCGACCGCGAAGAGCGGCGCCCACGAGGCCGCGACCCACTCGGCCCAGGTGATCTCCCTGTTGACCGAGACCCAGATCAGGCCGAACAGCAGCAGCGACGCCACCAGTGACAGAAGGCCGACCGCCCCGGCCAGGGTCCGGCCCCTGGACCTGGCCATCTTCACCCTGACCCTGGAGGAGCCGGGCCGCGCCGACCAGCCCCACCGGTCCCGGTCGACGAGGTCGCGCAGCGCGGACCTCCCACGTGCCCTCGCCTGCCGTCTGCGCGCCGCGCGAGAAGCCCGTGTTCCGTGAACGCCCGACAGCACCGCGGCGTTCAACCCCACCCCGATGCCTCCGGTGGCGGCGGCGAGGAACCCGATGCCGATGGGAATCCCCCACTCCGGCGACCCGCCCTCCAGTTGGACAAACCACACTGAACCGACGTCGCGGGCGGGAAACGTGTTGTTGGCGTAAACGGTACGGCCGCCGACCCCTCTCAGTTCAACATCCTCGATGGTGTACCCAGGGAGGCTGTTGCTCACGAACGTGCCGTTCCAGGAACATCCACCTCGTCCGCACCTCTGAGTTTGCGCGGTGAACAGGCCCGGAACCCCCTCGCCCCTCGCCGCGCGCCGGGTGGCCGCGCCTTCCCCGGCCGTGCCGACGACGGCGAAGGTACAGATCATCAGCAGCCAGACGCCGATCAGGACTCGGAGGAAGGCGAGCCATTCGAGGTTCTCGATGCTGTACCTTTTCGCGGCCCAGTCGACCTCGCGTTCTCCGCTCATCCCCGCTCCCGTCCAGACCGCCGTCGGGGCCCCGAGCCGGACGGCACATCCGCGAATCCAGGATCACACGGCGGGCCAGGAAGATCGAGCGCCCGGACGATGCACCCCGCAGGATCTCCGGGGGTCCTCACAAGCCCTACTTGTCGGCTGCCGCATACACCAGTTCGAGGACGCCGGACGGGAAGGCCGTGCTCTTCAGCAAGCGCAGGTTCGCGGGCCGATCCAACTCGGGGAACAGCGGTGCGCCCTTGCCGGTGGCGGCGGGCAGCACCCACAGCCGGTACTCGTCGACCACACCGAGTTTGATCAGGGAGTGCATGAACGCGGTGCCGCCTGTGGCGACGAGGTCCTTGCCGGGCTCGGCCTTGAGCTTGGCGATCTCTTCCGCCGTGTCACCGCCGGCGATCCGGGTCTCGGGCCAGTCGTCGGCGGACTTCAGGGTGCGGGAGAACACGACCTTGGG
Organism: Spirillospora sp. NPDC049024; assembly: GCF_040649235.1. Lineage (NCBI taxonomy): Bacteria > Bacillati > Actinomycetota > Actinomycetes > Streptosporangiales > Thermomonosporaceae > Spirillospora > Spirillospora sp. NPDC049024. The sequence goes on along the minus strand of NZ_JBEZFD010000004.1, from coordinate 78,125 downwards.
AATCTCGTTCATGGCCTGGGCGGAGGGGTGGTCGGAGCCGGGCCAGTATCCGGCCATGATCTCGTAGGTGTTGCGGCCCATGAGGAAGGCCCCGGCCTCCCATAGCCGGCTGACGAAGTACTTCTCCTGCTCGGGATCGTCGATGCTCATCATGACGTCCCTTATTCCGTTGTCCCCGTCAGCGCTCTTACCGTCGAGTGAGACGTAGAAAGCCAGAATCAACTTCCGCATCCGGTGCCTCCATGTGCTTCTTCCCGCGCCGGGACGGCTTCGGCGTCCACCGCCCGATCCGCTCGTGGTCAGTGGCTGACCACTCCCGCACTCAGACCGCCGGTCCCGCCAAAACTCATCGCACGCCAGGCCTCGACACCTCTGACGGTTGCATCAACGACGGTGGCGTAGGAATTCCGCAGGTGCTGGCCTAGAGCATGGCCAAGGCGCGGGGGCGTAGCAGCGGTAGAACGCCAGTTCACCGGCGCGGTGGTTGCGGCGGACCAACAGCCACCGGCAGCCGGGCCACTGGTGGTCGATGCGGGACGCTCAGTGCGTGCCCGAGGCGGACAGGACGGCAGTGCGCAGCGCCGCGCGGCTCACCAGCAGGACGGGCCCATCCGGGTCCTTACTGTCCCGCACCGCCACCACCCCGGCCGCGCCCGCCATCTCGACGCAGTCCCCGCCGTTCTCGCCACTGTGGCTGCCTTTGCGCCATGGGAGCCCCGTCACCTCGACGCAGTTGCCGCCGTTCTCACCGCTGCGGCTGCTTTTGCGCCATGTGATCTCTGCCAGCTCGATGCAGTTGCCGCCATTGGAGCCGCTGTAGCTGCTCTTGCGCCAGGCGACGTCTCTCAGGTCCATTTTTCTCGGATGACCCTTTCGATCAGGTCACGCGACATCGGTTGCGTGAGTGCCCGTGAACGGAGGTCGACCAGGGTGCGCGCCAGAGTGGATAGTTCGGCCGGGTTGTCCGTCGTGATGCCGCGGATCGCTGTCTCGATGTACGCGACCTCGCTGCGATCTTCCATCGTCGCGACCACGAAAGCCCCCATGTTGCCGTCATGTTCGCCGCTTCCCAAGACTACTTGAAGCGTGACATTGGGCAACCGGCTCATAGCGATCAGGTGCTCCAGTTGTTCCTTCATGGTCTCGGGGGTGCCGACGGCACGATGAAGTACCTGTTCATCGATGAGAAGGACGAGGGTTGGCGAGGCCGTTTCGCCCTCCGGAGTGAGGATGGCCTGCCGCTGGAGCCGTGCGTCAGCGGCCTCCTGATTCTCATGGAGGATCGCCAGGGCGTAGGCCAGGGTTTGCGCCAGACCGGGGATCACTGAGTGCTCGTAGCAGACGAGCATGGCCGCGTCTGCCTCGACCTGGGGCCAGTCGAACCAGATCGGTACCGGGTGCCCGTCCTTATTGAGGTCCTCCCACAAACTGATGAGAGAGCCGTCCGCTTCCAGGTACTCGTCCACGGCCACGACGAACGATCGCGTGGCGCGCTTCTTTCCGTTCTCGATGCGGCTGACCTGGGGGCCGCTCACCTTGGTCAGATGAGCGATGGTCTCTTGTTTGACGTCCTTGGCCTCCCGTAACCGTCGCATCTGACGGCCGAATGCGACTAGGGCGGGGGACTCTCGGGGGCGTTGGCGGCGTGGGGGCATGACTCCTGCCTCTCAACGGCATCTGTCGAGTTGAGCGTTGGGTCTACCGCTGGCTGCCACCTTGCAGCGGTAGGCAAATCATAGCCCGAAAATAGCTCACTGTGTGCTTTAGAACACACACAGTGAGGAGAAGGATCATGGGCGAGGCGGCGCGTCACGAGAACGAGTTGGTGGTGAAGAACGACCTCAAGGTCGTCGCCGAGGTGCGGCGGTTCGTGCGTCTGGTCACCGGCCAGTGGGACATGGACGACTTCGTCCCGTGCCTGGTGGCGAGCGAACTGGTCACCAACGCTCTGCGCTACGCCTCCGCGTCTAACGACGACGTGACCTTCCGCATCGGCCGCACCGACGACGGCGCACTGTGGCTGGAGGTCCAGGACGCGACATACGACCTGCCGCGCATGCAGGAGACGGACACGATCAGCGAAGCGGGCCGCGGCCTGTTCATCGTTGACCAGTTCGCACGCTGCTGGGGCATCCGCCCCCTGTCCAACAACGCCGGCAAAGTCGTCTTCGCAGTCCTAGACCCCTCATAAAGACCAGCGGAGGGGCGGCCACCCCCGACCGTGACGGGAGAGCTGTGGGCACGTGGAGAGGCGAATGCGGATGGAGAGTTCGGCGATCTCACGAGTGCGTTCGTCACCCGGCTCCGGTGACTACGAGTTGCTCCTGGTAAGGGAGTCGAAGAGGTTCTCGGCGGCGGTCAGGTCGCCCGCCGAGAGCAGGAGTATGCCGATGCTGTGGGGGATGCCGAGGGCGAGTTCGCTGTCGGCGGTGACTTGTCGAGGAGGCGGCGAGACTGGTCGATCGCGACGGTGTTCTGGCCGAGATCGGTGCGGCAGTGGGCGGTCTAGCGATGGGATTCCAGCGCGCGGTCGCTCGACGGCCTCGTGGTGCGCGGGAACATGGCATCCGGAGCGCCGTCAAGGAGGTGCCTGACGGAGGGTGCCACATCCACCGACTGCCAGGTTGAAGGAACATCGTGGCAGGTGCACTGACAGGCCGCGCCCGAACGCCCCGCTACCGAGTGGACCACCGGCGTGGCTACGGGCTGCGGCCGTGTCCACGAGCGGATGCGGGTAGTCACATTTTGAGGTCGGCGTACAGGACAATTTGGACGAGCAGCCCGCCGACGAATACCGCTTCGGCGATCGAGGCCACCATGAGCAAGGCCGTCACCGAGGAGGACGACCAGAAGATCGCAAACGCGACGGACGGCGCGAGGCAGAACGTCACCAGGTCCACGATCAGCTGGCTGTACTTGCGGGAGATCCGGTAACGGTCACTGCGATGTGCGCTCTCCCAGCCGAAGACCGGCGCCGACTCCCCTGTGGCCTCCATCAGCCGAGGTGCCAGTTCCGTGCGCACGTACCGGCCGATGGACGAGATCTTCTCGTCATTGACAAGGTACGTCCAGCCGAGCACCACCGAGACGGGCGGCAGGAGAAGCAGGTAGGCCGTGTCATGAGCGGAGAGCGTCGCCGATATCACCGCCGCCATCGAAGCGAGCGTCGCGTAGATGAGGTTGTCGCGGAAGCCGATCCTCGTCTTCTGCTCCTCCTTGATCCGTTCGTATTCCGTGGTCATCAGCCTGGCGCTCGTCATGTCGTCGATCTGTGCCACCGAGAACCTCTCACCGCTACCGGGACTGGGGAACGGAACGCATCGTGGGGCAGCGGTGCCGGACGACCCCGCCGTCACCATGGTGTGTCAGGAACCGCTGCAACGCTCAGAGTGTGGATGCCTTCGGCCTCGGAGCGACCGGCCTCCTCGAAGGTATGCACCGCGCGCTTCTGACTGGCGAGGCCCCCTGCCGATCTGCATTGCGGTCGAGGCACTCGCCGAGCCCATGGAGTGCCCGGACCTCTCTCCGAAAGTGGTCGGCACCCCGGTGCACGGCCAGTGTGGTTTCTCCACCTCAGGAAACGCCGCCGATAAGGAAATGATCACGGTTGCGGAGCTAGCGTGAGCCGGTGTGTCCGCCACCTCCCTCAAGTGGTTCAGGTAGCGCTCTCGGGCGACAAGGTCGGAGATGTCTGCTGGGAGATGGCAGGGACGCACCTTACGAGCCTCGTCCCAGGATAACGACTGTGACGGAGGGGGGTGGTGATGCTCCTCCTTCTTCCCGCCCGCCTCACGGAGGAGCGCCCTACTACTGAGATCGACGTAGGCTCCCGACTCCATTAAGCCCCCACTCATTCAATAATAGCCATAACACAGATCGGCTGAGGTGAGGAATACCACTGACGACGCTTCAGTGAAAGCCGGAGGACGTGCTGACCGAAATCGACTCCAATGTGAGGCCGAAAAAGGTTATTGTCGTGCTGCAGGCGTTGTCCGTGGATCCGGACCCGTACACCTCCTCCCGACCGAGCAAAGCGAAGTCGGTCCGCATTACCTTCTCCGCCGGACCGGACGCTGGACCGCGGTCCGTCGCTGCACCGGCTGCTGGACGAGATCGCGATTCGCGACCAACGACTCCTGGCCATGATCGCCCAGGGGCCTGGGGCAGCCTCCGCGGACGCGTCATTCTCGATCAGGGCGGGGCCGTGATCCCACACGGGAGTCCTGACCGGCGACTTCCGTCGAGCGAGATGCCAGGTCATGCGGCCGGCTGCGCCAACGAGCCCGCCTCAGGAGGCAAGATCGGTGATCTAGGAACTTCGTGTGAATCACTTGGCCATTGGCCAATACGGGCCAGTGGTGGGCTGCATCGTGGCAATGCTGTACGAAAGCCTGCATGATTTGGTTGGGTGCTTAGGGGTACGCTCTCCTAAACCGGAGGCGTAGGGCGTGTGATCGGGAGCCGGATGCCCCCTGGTTGCTTTGGGTGGTTCTCTCCTGCTGTCATCGCGATCTACTCGCCACGCTGGGAGATGACATGGCGAAAGTGATCGAGCAAGAGCGCGTCAATCGGCGTCCGGACGTGTTGATTGTTGGGGCAGGCCCCAGCGGCCTGGCCGCGGCATCGGGCCTATCATCGACCGGCCTCAGCGTGGTCATAGTGGACCAGGGAAGACAACTCAACCTGCGTTATGCAGAGAGATCGTCAGATCTCGCATCGGGGGTCGGCGGCGCCGGCCTCTACTCGGACGGCAAGTTCTCCTTCTATCCCTCCGCGACGCATCTCTGGTCTCTCCAACCTGCCGGAACACTTTCCGTCGCATATAAGAAAACAGAGAAGTTGCTGGCAACTATTGGAATGGACGTTCCGCTGTCTCCTCAGGATGCCCGGGGGCCGGTCGGCAACGCGGAAACGTCCCTCCATATCAAGCGGTACCCTTCCTTCTACGCATCACTTGAAGAACGTCGGCACCTGATCAAAAAACTTCTCGCATCCAGCGATTGCCAATTAGTGCTGAACACCAAGGTGATTCGCGTCCAGCGGGATGGGATGAGACGCCTCATCGTTGAGATGCAAGCCGGCGGTGAGGGACGCATCGTCGCAGTGACTCCTCGCCATCTCGTTCTGGCGATGGGCCGGTTCGGGCCGATATCTCTAGAACTGCCAGGCGCTGTGACGGAACACGTCTTTCGTCGGGTTGAGTTAGGTTTTCGTATCGAGCAGTCAAAGGAGACCTTTTTTCTTCGTAATGATCCCGCCCTCGACCCGAAATTGATCGCCAAGAGCGGCCATGGGGCGTACTCGTGGCGTACGTTCTGCTGTTGCCGCGATGGTGAAATCGTCACTACCCAGTTCGATCGATGGACCACCGTGTCGGGACGGGCCGACTGTGCCCCAACTGGGCGTTCGAGTATCGGCTTTAATCTGCGCCTAGAGGACGCGATAGAGGCGGGCAGGGTCTGGCCGCTGATCACCACCCTGGTCCAGGCGGCCAGCGCGGTCGTACGCGAGCCCTATGGCGACTTCATGATGGAAGGCACGGGCCGTGCCCCGGGCCCCATTGCCCAGTTGTTCGGAGAGGGAGTCTCGATGCGGCTTCATGAAGGGCTGCGGCGGCTTGCCGGACGGTACGGTGACCGGGCATTCACGGACGCGATGCTGGTTGGACCCGCCATTGAAGGAGTCGGGTTCTATCCCAACGTCTCTAAAAACCTGCAGTTAGGGTCATATCCGATATGGGTTCCCGGTGATGGGGCTGGACTGTTCCGCGGAATAACAGCCGCACTTGTAAGCGGCTTCTTTGTAAGTAATCAAATAGTGGACGCTGTAGCCGATTCGCACAATGAAGAGAGTGGAAAGTGAGTGTTGTCGAGACGCTGCCAATCATCTATACTGCGCATTCGAAGCTAAGCTTCTTCTGTCGTGACACGATCTGTGAATACGTATTGCGGAAGCAATGTGTTCCATTGAATCCCTTCCGTTTGTTTGACTATTTTCTGGGCGACCGAGTTGAGCGCGACCTGGTCCGTCGTGGGAACAACAACGTCGTACGAATCGCCGATGAGACGTGGGTGTTCGGCGAGGTCTCGAACGGCGTCCTGTTCGAGATTCAGTATGCCACCGACCTGGGTAAGCCCGTCCGCTACTTCACCATCGGAACGCGGCGGGAAGACATCAAAGAGATCGAGGTCGGCGACGTGAGGTTCGAGCGGGGCGCGCTCAAGTCCGTTGGGTTCACCGAATCCGAAGGACGGCGCGCGATCGAGGCATCACTGTTGACCCAAAGGCGCTGATTCATACTGGACCCTGGACCGCACGTGATCAAAACCGAGCGGCCGCTCTACCTCAATTTCCTGGATCGAGAATTGGGAGACGCGGTTGACTTCTCCTTAACTCACGCGACCATGGAATATGCGCTGAAGGTCCTCATGCTGGGGACATCCGCGCCGCTATACTGTGGCATTTCGCTGATCTGGGAGAATACCGGCCTCTCGGTCGATTCACGTAGGCTTCTCACTGCAGCGTCCGAGGCTGGGGCGCTTCACCCGGTCAGTTACACGAGCACCGTCGAGGCTTTCTATGAATCCAGACAGCGACTCTATCGCCACGATGCGCGGCGGTACCCCCTGTACTTCGAGGCGGGTATCAATAATCTCCGCGCCATCTCCCCATCGATTCACAAGGAGACCGACACCACCGAGGACCTGACAGACAAGCTCACTGCTTGGTCGGTCAGCACCCCCCGCTCCCGGACCGAGGTAGAGCGCGCGGCGATGGCCGTTACACTCAGGGCGCTCAACGAACGCGATTCCCAAGCTCTCACGTTCTCGTACTTCGAACGGCATGTGTCCGCATTGGACTCGCGTATAGCTGCCGAAGAGGTTGTTCGCCGGGAGATCTCCTTAGCTTACTGCCAACACTATCTGGAGTTCGCGAACGGTGACGTGCCCACCGGAATAGCTGGTCTCGGCTTCTTTGATGCTCGGCTGTCTCGGGAATTCCCCTTGTGTGACATTCCGCTACTTGCATCCCTGCTTGGCAGTGCGGGGCTACGCGAATATATCGCTCGACCGTGGAGCTCTTTTGCCGAGAATTGGGATCTCATTCTCGCGTCACGGGATGTGGGGGCGCATTATCGACTGACTAGTCTGATTCGCCTGTTATTGCGAACATTGGACCAAGTGCTCACTGCCGAGGACGGCATGGCCGCAGCCTCTCATTTTGCTCGCCGCAGCCGTATGTCCGCGGTTATACGTGCTCTTCAGCATGGCTCGGCCGAACGCCATCACATGGTGGACCGGCGCGGCGGACCTGGTGTCGAGGAGGCCGTCATCGCCCTGGAGAGCATGGTTGCTCGAATGATGAACCACCCCCAGTTCGAGCTGGCCGTTACGATCAATCGAAAAGAAGTCATGAACGATAGAGTGGACATCCTCCTGGTCACTGCTACCCAGGTGGAGACTGAAGCAGTTCTAGATGCTTTCAAGATCGTGGATCGGGAAAGGCTGGGTCGGCGGTTCATCGGGGAGAATACCTATTTAGATCTGAACACTGCAGGTGGCGCCCGTGTCTTTCTTGTACAGTGTGAGATGGGAAGCGGAGGCCCTCAGGGGGCCACGCTGACTATAAATGACGGCATTGCCGCTCTACAGCCTGGTGCGGTCATCATGGCCGGGATCGCGTTCGGTGTCGACCGCGGGAAGCAGCAGATCGGTGATGTATTGGTGTCGGCGCAGATTCTCGGATATGAACTCCAGCGCCGCGGTAGATCTTCGTCGGGTACCGACATCGTTGTCCGCGGGGATCGTGTAGGCGCCTCACCCCGTCTTCTAGGTCGTTGCCGAAGCGCCTCCCTCGACTGGCACTCGGCAAGAGTGCGATTCGGGCTTCTGCTTTCCGGTGAGAAACTCGTCGATGATATCGATTACCGCGATGAGCTTTTCGCCCTCAGCCAGGGCGAGGCGATAGGTGGTGAGATGGAGGGTGTGGGACTCTACGCGGCTGCACACCGCCGAAAGGTGGACTGGATCGTGGTCAAGGGCATATGCGACTGGGCAGATGGAAGGAAGCGGTACCAAAAGGAGCGAAGGCAGGCCTTGGCGGGCAGGGCCGCGGCGAATTTTGTCCACCACATGATTTCGCTCGGTGGACTAGTGGCATCTAATCCCGGAAGCTAAGTTGAACAGGCGAGGACTACACTTCCTCTATCAAGCCTCTGGGGCGCAGATTAGTCACTCGTTTGCCAACTCGTAGGCGTCCCACAGACTATCGCCGTCGTATATGTGTGTGGCAATCGAACGCACATGGTGGTCCGCATTGATTGCGATCGACTGCTGAGCCACCTCAAACAGTGGACGATCGGACCGTGAGTCGCCATAGGCTACGATCGAATTCTGGGCAAATCCAAAATAGTCACAGTAGTGCCATGCGAGTGCTGGTTTGTCTCGTGGGGTAAGGATCTGCTCAAGAAGCAATGGCTCGGCGTGGTCGCGCGGAAACTTTGAGGCGACCACGGCGTCGAATCCGAGTTCCAAAAAGTGGTCCGCAAAGAAATCTGGTGACATGGTGATGACGATGGCTCGTCCGCCGTTCTCGTGTATCTTGTCAACAGTTTTCCGTACATGTCGCAGCTTGGGTGCCATGCGGTAAACGTTGCGCACTGTCTCTGGGTGAACGATTCCCCAAAGGTCAAATACTCCGCGGGCGAAATCCCAGGTGTCGATCTGACCCAAGGCGAACGCGTTTTCAAGCGACAATACTGCCTCAAGTGTGCCGGTATGCCGAGCGATTTCGATATTCGCCGAAGTCTTGGGCAGGAGAGTGCCATCCATGTCAAATACATGCAACACAGCAGGCTCCGCATCACCGGTGTAATTGACTGTGTCTCGATGGTAGCTTGGACCGGCGGTTCCCACCACCTCATGCACTTATTCGCCTTCAGTGTCCGGGAGTTGGTAGGTTATGTCACTATCGTTCGAGTTTGGGTTGTTGTATCAGATTTCTTCTTGTGTCGAGACGCAGACTATCTGAAGGGACGGAGCCTAACTGGATGCGACTCTCGTAACTGCAGCCGCTCAGTCTCGATCGGAATTTGTGCCTAGTGACGTCCAAAGGTGGAGCCGTCGACGGGTGTCACTTTACCGACCACCCGGACGGCTGTGCGGAATGAAGCCTTAGTACTGAGGAAATTAGAACCTCAGTCCGCAGGTCACGGGACGGTCGCGTCCGCGCGGCGTTCCTCGGGACGGTGATGCTGCGCGACTCACCGCCGTGCTCACGTTATTGGGGGTGTTCTGGCGTCGGGGAACGCCGGGCTCTGCACGGCGCTGCCGGGATCACCCTCTCCGACCAGTTCGGGAGCGCTGGGGCCGAGGCGGGGGGCGATGACGTCAGGGACGCCGCCGGAGGTGCTTGCACCGCTCAACGTGTCGCCAATGGCACAGCCCGCTGCCTAGCCAGCCCTCCGAAGGAGTCAACGATAGTTCCCCGCCGTGGTCTGGACTCGCAGTGTGGGGAGGGCGCCTCACTCTTTGGCGGCGTTGAGCATGGCCCGGACCCGCGTGACCTCCCATGGGGCGTCCTCCACGGGCCAGTTCGCGCTCAGTTCCTCAAGCATCGCGCGGTGGTCCTCGATGACCTCTTCCCACATCAACCCCCAGGCCGCCGCGGCTTGAACCTCCACTTCAGCGCAGCGCGTCGCCCGGACGAGCGCGTCCACGGAGTTGGTGCCCGGAGACTCGTCCAGCAGTTCCAGTGCCCTGACGCGGTCGTGCAACGGCACCTTCTCGTCGCAGGCGACATTCCCGAGCGCCTCGACAAGCCGGGGGTCGGCCTCCTCCGCGTCCTTGAACACCGCCTCCACCGCATCGAGAGCCCGGCTGCGAACGTGGTCGTTCGTTCCGGCCTCCACGACCTCGGCCAGCAGGGACAACTCTTCCGCCGCCACGACGTCCAGCGCTGACAGTGCGCTCAGGTACTTGGCCTCGTACCCGTACCCATCACTGGGCTCGCCCGAGGAGGGAGGCTGCAACGTCACCTCCCGGATGCGGTCCAAGACGAGTGCCCGTTCCGGCTCGCGCGCTACCTCACCGCCCCGCTCCACGGCGCCGTCAGGGCTCGACCAGTGGTCAAGGGCGATGCCCACGGCCGCCTCGTCGCCGCTTTCGAGCAGCGTCCGAAGCGCCTGGTGATAGGACTCGTCCACCGTGGGAGCCCTCAGCCGCCTGTGGGCGCGATACAGGACCGGGTCTGTCAGCCGGTGCCCTTCCCAGTGGACGCTGTGCGGCCTGCCGAAGATCAGCTCGATGGGGTCCTGGCCCCAGGGGCGCTGGGGAGGCCGGTCGCCCCAGCTCTCGGCCACCTCCTCCAGGAGGGCGCGATGCCGGTCGAGACCTCCCGTCCTGACCAGGAAGTAGGACGCGTGGGCCTGCACCTTCGGCTCGCCCTCGCGGAGCGCCCGCAGGAGAATGTCGTCCGCACCCGCGCCGAGGCTTTCGGCCAGGACGCGGATGGCCGTCTCCTTCGTCAGGGAGAAGCCGAGGGACGGGTCGAAGACCAGGCCGCCGAGGGCGCCGACGAGCCTCTCGTCCTTCACCTCGGCCTCGTCGAGCACGCCGTAGGCCACCCAGACGGCCTTCCCGCGCACCTCGTCCGAGTCGGTGCGCCTGAGAACGTCCAGTAGGAGGTCGGCGTCGCCGGGCTCGGCGTGCTGCGCTCCGATCATGTTCAGGGCGCTCACCTCGGCGGGAGTCATCGGCCCCCGGAGCACCTCACGTGCGCGGGCCAGCACCTCGGGCAGGTGGGCCTCGGCACGTTCCTCGTCCTCCAGGACGCGGCGCAGCCCTTCCCAGGACTCGTAATGGTCCAGCGCGATGCCAACGGCGACCGGGTCGTCACTCCGAAGCAGGGTGGTGAATGCCCTCAGACACCCGTCGTCGGAGAGCGGGAACATCAGCTCGTCATGGGCCTTCCGCAGGACCGGATCGTCCAGCTCGGAGTCTTTCCAGTAGGTGCTGTGGAAGCCCTTGATCGCTTCGCGCGTGTAAGCGGCCTCCCAGCCCGCGTCCTCCGGCCAGGACTCCACGAGCCGCCGGACGCGGTCCCGGTGGACACGAAGACGCAGAGGCGTCGCAAGACACCCGGCCGCGTACACCTGGAGGTCGAGTTCGGGCGACTCACTGAGGCGGACAAGGAGGTCATCGACCTCCGGGAGATCGAGATCGTCCAAGGCGCCCATGGCCTCCCTGCGATCCCGCACATCGAGACCCTCGTCCAGCACTCTGGCGGTGACCAGCGCCAGCAGCCGCCGGTTCGGCTCCTCGCCCGCCGCAAGGGCGGTGCCGGCCGCGAGAAGCGCCATCTCCCGCCCCTCGTCGTCCGGGGCGCCTTCGAGGGCGTCGGCGATCAAGTCCGCGTCCTCCGCCTCCGCGAGATGCCACAACGCGGTCAGAGCGCTCGCGTGGCTGCGACCGGACGGGGGCTGTGCGAGGAGGTCCCGGGCTGCGAAGCGCACCTCGCCGGCCAGCGGCCAGTAAGGATTGTCCACACCCCACCTGGTGTCAGCCTGCGCCGACTGGTAGTCGTCCAGAGCCTCCCGGACGACGTCCACGTCATCACTTTCCAGCCTGGCGCTGAACTCCCCGAGCCGCGACCTCTCCCCGCCGCTCACCGGACCCACTCCATGATCATCAAGCCAGGCTGGCAGAACCGCCCGGAACATGTCCCCACATTTTCCGCTCACCCGTGACGCCGCGCGCCGGACCCGCGGCTGGTCAGTCGTGGTTGATGGAGAACCCCAGGATGACCGCGGCGGACACCACGACATGTCCGGGCGCAAGATCCTCGGGGGACGCCTCGCCGCCCGAGCCGTGCCCGTGATACCGCCCGGACCCGATCTGCTCCGGATCGACGTCGTCGATGTGCAGGACGGCCCCCAACCGCACTCCTGCGGCCTCGGCGAACAACTCGGCCTTGCGCCGGGCAGCACCGACCGCCTGCCGACGAGCCTCCGCGCGCAACTCGCCCTTGCCGGACACATCGAAGTCGACCGCGTCTATCTGATTGGCGCCCGCCGCGACCAGATCGACGAGCAGGGGCTGGACATCGTCAAGAGCACGGGACTCGACGGCGAACGAGGCCTGGCACTCGTAGCCGACGAACTTGCGTTCCGACCCGCCGTAGCTCCATGAACTCTTCAAGTCGAGCCGCGACCGCTCGACGGCCGCGTCCGATATCCCATGCTGCCGCAGCGTCTGCCGCACCGCTTGCACAGCCTCGCTGGCCGCGGCGAACGCCTCGGACGGCGTCGGCTTTACCCGGGTCACCATGAACCTGGCCCGCACGAGGTCCGGCATCGCCTTCACGCTCGATGCCCCGTAGGCGGTCACGCCCCACGGACGTTCGATCATCTGCATGCCCGTGATCTAAGCAGCGCACCCTTCGCGCCGTGGCCCGACGAAGATCATTGTCCAAGAACGGACACGTTCACAGGCGGTGCACACACCGACCGCGATCCTCCTCGGTCGTCCGATCCGGGAAACCCGGGGGAGAGTTCCTAGAGCTCGTATGGGTCCCAGGAGGCGGCGTAGCGCAGCAGCGAGCTGGCCAGGTCGGGGTGGGCCGTCGCCCAGCGGGTGTCGAAGACGAACCACTGATCGAACCCGAAGAAGTCGTCGATGTACCGGGCGACCTGCGCGATGTGCGGCTCCACCCGGACCAGGGATTCGGCGGGCCGCGCCGGGCCGGGCATGTCGAGCGTTTCGCGGTGGGCGGCCTCGTGGGTGAGCGCGCGGTCGATGCCGGCGGGCGACGGGGCGTATCCGCCCAGCCGGGCATAGCGTTCCATCGCCGGGCCGATGCCCTCTTCCCCGGGAGCGACCAGGGCCCGCAGCAGCCGGGCGTCGTACGACCAGCCGACGGCGTCGGCACCGTCCGCGCCCCGCAATCGTGCGGCGAGGTCCGGCAAGGTCAGCCCTGGGAAGACCAGGGCGGGCTGCTCCAGGTTCCGACCGTGGTCGGGCGATTCCCAGCACAGGCGGACCGAGAAGACCGACTCGGGCCCGGGCGGGGCAAGCCGGACGGTACGGGCCGGTACGCGAGGATCGAAGGCCGCACCGGACGCGACGGCATCGGTGGGCAGCGGCCAAGTGTCGTGCAGCAGGAACGCGAGCCGCTCGGGTGAGGCGGCGGCGGCCTCGCCGGTGACGAAGTAGTAGGCGAGGTCCACCTCGTCGTCATCGGTACGCACTCTCAGGGCATGCTCGCCGAGCCGGATGAAGTCGTCGTCATCATCACCCTCCACCCACAGGTACCCGTGCAGCAGCTCGCGCAGTTCGTCGACGCTCCGCGGCTGGGGCAGGTCCCGCTTCCGGGCCTCATCGAAGATCGTGTCGAGGCCGTAGACGTCGCCGCCCAACTCGCTCTCGATCCATGCTTCCGGGTCGTCGCAGTTCCAGCCGCGGCGGAACCAATCGAGCACAGTGGCGTCGGGCACCGTGACCACCCGCTTGCTGAACGGCGATTCCTCGCGCCACCGGCACACGAAATACACGCCCCCGACCCTAGCCGGCGGTTGCCGGCTGGGAATGGCCGACGCCATAACGGCAAGGGCGGAAGCGGCGATCCAGCGTGAGGCTCTCCATGGCCCCCGATGATGTCCGACGCCCCCGTCGTTTTGCTCCCCGCAGGGGGGACATGGCCCGATACGCCAGCGAGGCGTGCGGGCGCCCGCGCCGACCACTGCGGCACCCGCCCCCGATCCGCCCGCTCATCGCCACCAGCAAGCGACCAGCGGCAGCAACCCGCCGCTGCAAGATTTTCGGCGGAATTTCCGGAGGCGGTGTCGAATCGGGGCGGCGGCGTTCGTAGCTGGGGTGAGGCGCCGCTCCATGGCCGGGGCCGGAAGCCCATCCCTTCTACTGACAGGTGAGGAACGATGACCGATCTGACGGCGACTGGCGGAGACAAGCCCTTCCGATTCGGGGTCGTCGCCCCGCTCACAACAGACCTGCCGACGTGGCGAGACCAGTTGAGCCGCATCGCCGACAGCGGCTACTCCACGCTGCTGATGCCCGACGTCCCGCAATGGCAGCCGGCGCCTGCGCCGACGCTGGCCGTCGCGGCCACCCAAACCGACCTGCGGGTCGGGACTTGGGTGTACGCCTCCCCGCTGCGCCCGGCCTGGAGCACCGCGTGGGAGGCGCACTCGCTGTCGGTGCTCACCGACGGTCGGTTCGAGATGGGCGCCGGCACCGGCAGGCCCGGCATCGAGGACGAACTCCGCGACCTGGGACTGCCCGTCGTGCCACCGGGCGAGCGGCTGGCCCAGGTGCGTGAGACCGTGACGGCGCTGCGAGATCTCGACGGCCCCGACCTGCACACGCCGGTGGTGATGGCCGTGCGCGGGACGAAGGCCCGGGCAATGGCGGCCGACCTCGCCGACACGGTCGCCATCGCACTGATGCCGGGGGACGAGCGCGACGAAATCACCCGGGTGGTACGCGACTTCCGCTCCCGCGCCACCCGAGATGTCGAGCTCGCGCAGCACGTGGCGGTGGTCGGCGACACTCTCGCGCCGTTCATGGCGTCCCCCGACACCGACCCTGCCGCGCTTCATGCGGCGGACTCGCTGGCGGTGCTTCCGGACGACCCCGCGGCGGCCGCCGAGGAGATCCAGCGGCGACGGGAGGAACTCGGCTTCTCCTACTTCGTCTTCGGCGCCGTCTCCGCCGACACGCTCGCTCCGGTCGTAGCCGAGCTGGCCGGCCACTAACCCGGCGAGCCCCCGAACAGGGCCACAGCCAGCAGTCGCGCGGCCTACGGCCCTTGGGGGCAATCCCGCCGAGACCGCCTGACCGCCGCCGCGATGGCCTCAGACGTGGAAGAGGCAGGCGTCGAGCCCGCGCGTACCTGATACCCCAGCCGTAGATCGTCAGGTGCCTCGGTCTTGGAGGCTGTCCAGCGCCGCCGGAAACTCAGGTGGCCTCGACGCGTCATCCGGCTAAAGTCGGGCGGTGCCCGAGCCGAAGCGGCTTCAAGTCGGCCACGCCCCGGCGGTCCTGGCCTTCGAGTTGGCGAACCGCGCCTACTTCGCTGCCTCGGTCTCCGACCGCGGTGACGAGTTCTTCGACGAGTTCGCCGACCGGTACCGCGCCTTGTTGGCTGAACAAGAGGCCGGCATCAGTGCCTTCTACCTGCTCGTTGCCGAGGACGGCTCGGTTCTGGGCCGGTTCAACCTGTACCGCCTTGGGGACGGCACTGCTGACCTCGGTTACCGGGTCGCGCAGCACGTCGCCGGCCGCGGCGTGGCGACCGCGGCCGTCCGGGAAGTGTGCCGGCTGGCGGTGGCGCGGCACGGGCTGCACACGCTGCGGGCCGCCACCTCCCGTAACAATGCCGCGTCCCAGCGAGTGCTGATCAAGGCCGGGTTCGTCCCGGTCGGACCGGCCGACCCGGCCGACCTCGGCGGTAAACCGGGCATCTGGTATCAGCACGACCTGCTGCTCCAGCCGTAGTCAGCGCTAAGCGTGCTTTCCCCGCAGAGGACGCTTTTCTGAGATGCCCGCTGATCGTCTGGGCGCCTGCAAAATGCGGTCGCTTCGCCTGGACGGTCTGAGGCAGCATGGGAGGGCGGAGGCGTAGAGGGGCGGGTGGCTGTGCCGAAATTACCGGGTGGGTCCAAGGGCGAGCAGTCGGTCAGGCAGCGGGCTGTTCTGCTGGCTTTGCGCTGTTACTGTGGCGTTCTGCGCCGTCAGTGGCGCATCTCGCTTCCGGCGATGACCTTGCCGGCGCTCGGGAACACCTGCCTGTACTACCTGACCCCGCTGGTGGTCGCCGCCCTGGTGGGGCACCTGGCCGAAGGCGGGGAAAGCGACCTCGCCGCCCTCCTGCCCTACGTCCTCGGATTCGCCGGCATCATGCTGGCGGGTGAGGTCCTGTGGCGAGTGGGTCTGCACTTCCTCAACCGGACGGACGGCCGAGGAATCGAATGGCTCGCCATCGACGGCATGGACGAGCTGCTCGCCAAAGACACCGCGTTTTTTCACGACAACTTCGCCGGTGCGCTGACCAAACGGATACTGAGCTTCTGCGGCGGCTTCGAAAGCTTCGCCGACACCCTCACTTTCTCGGTCGTGGCCAACGTGATCCCGCTGTCCTTCGCATCGGTGATCCTGTGGCGGTACCACCCGCTCCTGGTCGTCGTCCTCGTAGGACTGATCGTCTTCACCGGCTTCCTCGTCATCCCGTTCATCCGTCGCCGCCAGGTGCTGGTGGACAAGCGCGAGGCCGCCAAGGTGCGGGTGTCGGGCCACATCGCCGACGTGCTGACCAACATGGAGACGGTCCGCGCGTTCGCCGCCGAGGAGCGGGAGGCCGCCGAGTTCCGCGGCCGGGTCGTCGAGCAGCACCGCCTGGCGCTGCGCTCCTGGGATTACGGCAACCTCCGGGTCGACACGATCGTCGCCCCGATGTCGATCCTGACCAGCGCGCTGGGCCTGCTCGTCGCGGTGGCACTCCGCGGCGGGCTCGGGGTCGAGGCCGTCGTCGTGACGTTCTCCTACTACAGCAACGCGACGCGGATCATGTTCGAGTTCAACCAGATCTACCGGCGGATGGAGAGCACGCTCACCGAGAGCGCGCAGTTCACCGAGCTGCTCATGCAGCCGCCGACCGTCGTGGACCCGCCCGACCCGCAGCCGCTCCGTCCGGTCGACGCCTCGGTCCGCTTCGAGCGGGTCCTCTTCGCGCACGGCGACGGCCCGCCCCTGTTCGAGGGCCTCGACCTGGACATCCCCAGCGGCGCCAAGATCGGCTTGGTGGGCCGGTCCGGTGGCGGCAAGACCACCCTCTCCCGGCTGCTCCTGCGGCTCATGGACGTCGACGGCGGCCGGATCCTCATCGGCGGCCAGGACATCGCGCGGCTCCGCCAGAGCGACCTGCGCAACCTCATCGCGTACGTCCCGCAGGAGCCCGCGATGTTCCACCGGTCGGTGCGCGACAACATCGCCTTCGCCCGGCCGGGCGCCACCGAGACCGAGGTCCTCCGAGCCGCGCAGGCGGCACACGTCACCGAGTTCGTCGAGAGCCTTCCGGACGGGTTCGAAACGCTGGTCGGCGAGCGGGGCGTCAAGCTCTCCGGCGGTCAGCGGCAGCGCGTCGCCCTGGCCCGCGCCATTCTGCGGGACGCCCCGATCCTTCTCCTGGACGAGGCGACCAGCGCGCTCGACTCCGAAAGCGAACTCCTCGTCCAGGAGGCGCTGTGGCACCTGATGCGCGACCGCACCGCACTGGTCGTCGCGCACCGTCTGAGCACGGTCGTCAGCATGGACCGCCTGGTCGTCCTCGACCGTGGCCGCGTCCTTGAGGAGGGCTCCCACCTGGAACTCCTCCAGTCCGAAGGCCCTTACGCCCGTCTCTGGCGGCACCAGTCCGGCGGCTTCCTCACCGACGACGCCACCCCGGACACCGGCCGCACCCCAAGCCCGACCGGAAGTCCCAGCCAGTAACCGGCAGCCGCGGTGTAACTCGATCTTGCGGGGTCCAGTTGCGGGCGGCGGCGGCCAGGTCTCAAACGTCGGCCGGTGGCCGTGTGCTGTCTCCGAGAGAGATGAGCAGGCAGCGGAGCAGCGAGGCGAGCTGGTCGCGTTCGGGGGCGGACAGGCCTTCAAGGAGCCGGTGCTCGTTGGCCACGTGGTGTTCGACGCCTCGGTTGACCAGGCGCAGTCCCTCTTCGGAGAGGGATATCAGGACCCGTCGTCGGTGCGACGGATCCACCTGGCGCTCGACCAGCCCTTTGTCCACCAGCCGATCGATCCGGTTGGTCAGTGCCGCCGAGCTCACCATGGCCGCGCTGCTCAACTCTCCGGCGCTGAGGACGTGGGGCGGGCCGGAGCGCAGCAGCGTGGCCAGCACGTCGAACTCCCAGGGCTCCAATCCGTGCCGGACGAACTCGTCCTTGATGGCACGTTCGAGCAGCCGCGACGCCCTGGAGAGGCGGCCGATGACCGCCATGGGGGAGCAGTCGAGGTCTGGCCGCACCTCCCGCCACTCCTGAATGATCACGTCGACTCCGTCCTGCCGGGGCGTGTCGGTCACGGGCGTTCCTTCCGGAGGGGTGGCTTCGCCTACAATCTAACTCTTCGACATCGAAAAGTTTGACATCTAGGACAGAGGAAGCTTAAAGTTTCGACATCGAAATTTTCGAGGGAGGGATGACATGCGGATCCTGATCGTTGGAGCTCGCGGGTACCTGGGGTCGGCCGTCGCCGAGAGGCTGTCAGGCGCGGGGCACCAGGTGGTGGAACTCGCCCGCCCGGGCAGCGACCGGAACGAAGCCGGGTACGAGCGGCGCATCGGCGACCTGCGTGACCCGGACTCGCTCACTGAGGCGGTCACCGCCGACATCGGCGCGGTGATCAATCTGGCCACCCCCACCGGGGACGCCGCCATCGACGCGGCGGCCGTCGCGGCGCTGACCGGCCCGCTGCAGGGCACGGGACGCGCGTTCGTCTACACGAGCGGCGTCTGGGTCCTGGGCGCCACCGGGGCGTCAACCGCCGACGAGGACACACCCACCGCCCCGATCCCGATCGTGGGCTACCGTCCCGGCATCGAACGCCAAGTGCTCGCCACCGCCGAGGAGGGCGTCCGCGCCGCCGTGATCCGCCCGGGCATCGTGCACGGCCGCGGCGGCGGCATCCCCGCCCTGCTGGTCGACCTGGCCCGCAAGCACGGGGCGCCCATGATCGTCGCGGACCCGGCGGTGCGCTGGCCGATGGTCCACGTCGACGACCTGGCCGACCTTTTCGCCAGAGTGGTGGAGCACGCGCCCGCCGGAACGCTGTGGCACGGCGTGACCCAACCGGCGGTTCCGGTCCGGGAACTGGCCATCGCCGCCGGCCAGGCCGCCGGGCACTCCGGAGAGCCACAGATCTTGCCGCTGGACCGGGCGCGAGAGGAGTTCGGCACGCTGTTCGCCGACGCCCTGGCACTCGACCAGGCCGTCAGTGGCGAGCAGGCACGCAACCGGCTGGGCTGGCGGCCCCAGCACCCCGACCCCGTCACCGACCTGGGAAACGGCTCCTACCGATAGTCCGGCCCGTACCGGACATCGACCCCTGACGCGGCGAGCGATGACAGGTTTGATGGCCTTGACCCAGACGAGTCGGCGGTATTCGTCGGGTCGTGGCCGTGGTCGGCCAGCAGCCGCCCGGGCCGGCGGGGGGCGTCCGACGCGATCTCGGATGGATGACGTCGTTGCGGTTGACGCCGGTCAGCGCCAGGGCGAGCAGGTGCCGTGCCTGTCGGTCAGCCCGTGGTGCCCAGAGCCCGGTCGGCCGCGGTCGACCGGGCTCGGCCCCGTTTCGGGCCGAGCCCTTGATGAGATGACCTCTTAGCCGGAGTCCTGAACGCCGAGCGCGCGCACGATTCCGCCGGCGATCATCGTGATGATCCCGGGGTAGTAGAAGACGATCGCGATCACGATGCTGAGCACGATGAACTGAACGAACCGTGTGATCTCCCGGGTGAACAGGAAGAACAGGGCCACGATCCCGACGATCACCAGGAACAGCGGCCCGAAGATATTGCGCAGCCACTCGGCCAACTGCTGGGTGTTCGGATCGTCCTTCGGCGCGGCCAGCACCACGGCCACCTTCACACCTTGCAACATGTCGTCTCTGCTCCCTGCCCGGCTCCTGTGCTCGTTACCATCTCACGCGGCCAGGGGCCCCACCGCGCAACCGGGGCCGCGCCGGCCTTCAGCGCTCGATGGAGCCTTGCCGCGCGGCCGCCAAGCGGATCTCGGGCCGCGATCGGGTGCTCACGATAATGGGTTCGCTCGCGCCCCGGATGAGCGCACCGAACCCGGCCGCGCCCGCACCATCGGGTCGTCCGGCCACCGTCGAGCCATTGTCCGATCCTCTCTGCGATACCGGGCCCATTGTGCGCCGTTGGCCGTTTCCGGCAAAGCGCATCGGGCTGGGCGTCGGCGGTCGGTCGTACGTCGCGTCACCTCGCTACATGAACCGGATGAGGCACTCCCGTCATTCGGCAACACTAGCCCCGATCGACGCATATGCGCCCGGCTGAGCCCGCCACCAGGGGAGGGACGCCACCGGCGCGCCGCGGCACCGCCCACCACCTCACCGAACGTGCGGTCGGCCGTGAGCGGGCGGCGAGTCGGCCGGGCGAAACAGGGCTAAAGTCCGGTGAGTGGTGACCTTCAAGGTCGATGACGTCGAGCCCGCCGCCGAGCGCCTGCCCACGCTGCCGCTTGGCGACCAGTTCGCCGAAGCGCTGGTGGTGGGTGGCGACCCGACCCTGCCGGTCATCAAGAGCAACGGCGTCCACCCGCTGCTCAGCGCAGTCGGGCGCGCGTTCGCCGAGCATCGCCCGCTCGTGCTGTCCCCGGACGCGGTATGGCTGACCATCATGCAGGGCTTGGCCCAGCATGTGCGCATGCACGCCGAGGAGTTGCGCCCCCTGCTGGTGGGCCACGTCGGCCGCAAGCGGCTCACGGTGACGGTGGACGGGCCGATGCCCCAGGATCCCGGCTCGTGGCAGCACGCCGTCGAGTCGTTCAGCGAGCTGCTCCTCGCCGAGGCCATCGGCGCCGGCGAGTTCGACTGCGACTTCTCCACCAGCACCGACGTTGACCGTATGGCCGGACGGGTCGTTCTGCTGGACGTGTACGCGCCGTACTTCGCACTGTGGATGATCTTCGTCTGCGGCATCCCGTCCATCACGCTGACCGGCACGGTCGAGGACTGGCGGACGATCCGCACCCGCGTCGACGCGATCGCCGCGCTCGGTCTGGAGACCTGGTACCGGTCACTCGCAGCCATCACCGACCAGTTCGTCAGGGCCGCGGAAGGCGATGTGGACACCGCCTTCTGGCGGCGCATCTACAGCCCCATCGACGCTTACGGGGGCGAGGTGATCACCGGCTGGGCCGCGCGGTTCTACCCGTACCTGACCGGTGACGGCGAGCTCACCGAGCCCAATCCGCTGCTGGAACTGCCGATCGACGAGCCCCGCGACGTGACGACCCGCCCCGGTGATCTCTATGACGGTCCGGGCATCGGCAGCGCCGCGGTGCCGGCCACGTTGTCGCGGGTGAGGATCGACGTCAACGACCGGGTCGGGTGCGCCAACCGGGCCGTGGCCCTGCATGCCGGTCTGATCGGCGTCGCCCAGGACCCGGACGGCGCGCTGCGCCCCCTCGCCGGCTGGTACCTGGCACCGGCGACGGTCGAGATCGACGATGTGATCGACCGGATCGTCCGCGACCATGCGGCCGATCCGCCGCGGCCTTACCGCTGGTTCCGGGCCTCTGCCGACCTTGCGGCGCTCTACCGCCGCATCGGCTCGGCCACGATGTTCGACGGCGCCTGGCGGCTGCGCCCGGCCGGCGACCACCGCTGGGTATGGCGCGGAGAAGGCCGCTGCCAGATCAGGACGGTCATCGATCTGGCGGACGGCCGGTGCATCGGCGCGGCCTTCGACGACGAGACGGAGAGCTTCCACTGGATCGTCTGCCGCATCGAGGAGGTCGACGATTCGACCCAAGCTCCGTGGGGCAGCAAGTTCCGGCTGGTCGACGAGCCCGCCGACGTCCCGGTCTACGGCACCTCGCTGGCACTGATACTCGATGCCGCCCTGGACTCCGGCGGTGACATCTCCCACCTGGAAACCGGCCGACTCGTCCAGCTTGACCCATCAGCCCTCTGATGAACGCGCGAGCGGTTCAGTCTCGGGGAACGGCTGAGCCGGCCGCTCTCGGAGAAGCGGACGCGGCGTGATGTCCCGCCCTGGCGCCGCCGCCTGCGGAGACGGGATCCAGACCGCGAATAGTGTGGGTGCGTGGTGTTCGAGGAGCGGTTGGAAGCGCATCGTGCCGACCTGACCGGCTACTGCTACCGCATGCTCGCCTGCGCCGCCGAGGCCGAGGACGCCGTCCAGGAGACCTTCTTTCGCGCCTGGAAGAACGCCGACCGCTTCGATGAGCGAAAAGCGGGTCTGCGCACCTGGCTGCACAGGATCGCCACCAACGTCTGCCTCGACATGACCCGAAGTGTGCAGCGGCGCGCGCTCGCGATGGACCTCGGCCCGTCCTCGCCCGCCGGGGCCTTCCTCGGCGCGCCGTTGGATGCCGCCGCCTTCGTGCAACCGATCCCCGACCGGCTCGCGCTGCCCGTTGACGGCGATCCGGCCGAGCTGGCCGCCGCGCGCGAAACGATCCGGTTGGCGTTCGTCGCCGCCCTGCAAGCCCTGCCGCCGCGCCAGCGGGCCGTCCTCATCCTGCGCGAGGTGCTCTGCTGGTCGGCGGACGAGGTGGCCGGGCTGCTCGACAGCAGCCCGGCCGCGGTCAACAGCGCCCTGCAACGAGCACGTGCCACCATGTCCGCACGTCGCACTCCGGGCGGGAGCGGCGAGGTCGATGAGGAGCTGGTCGAGCGGTACGTCAAGGCGTTCACGTCCTACGACGTCGAGGGCCTGGTGTCGCTGCTCCACCAGGACGCCACCATGTCGATGCCGCCGTTCGCCTGGTGGCTCGGCGGCCGGGAGGCGATCCGGGCCGCCCTGCTGGGGGCGGCCGGCGCCTGTGCCGATGACCGGCTGGTCCGCACAGCG
The DNA here is from genome assembly GCF_040649235.1 of Spirillospora sp. NPDC049024. Taxonomy (NCBI): domain Bacteria; kingdom Bacillati; phylum Actinomycetota; class Actinomycetes; order Streptosporangiales; family Thermomonosporaceae; genus Spirillospora; species Spirillospora sp. NPDC049024. The sequence goes on along the minus strand of NZ_JBEZFD010000004.1, from coordinate 55,493 downwards.
GCCAACGGATCGCCCGCGTTCGCGCAGTACCGGGACGGGAAGGCGTTCGGCCTGGTCGTCCTCGACCTCCGCGACGGACTGATCGCGAACACGACGACCTACCTCGATCCGTCCCTGTTCGCGCTGTTCGGACTGCCGATGACTCCGGCCCCGCCGTCCCGTATGTAGTGCATGACCGACATCGTTCACATGTGGCATGACCAGCGCGGCGAGGGCGACCCCGTGGTGCTCCTGCACGGCGGGCTCACCGACGGCCGCTGCTTCACCGGCAACCTCGACGGACTCGCCGACACGTTCACGATCTACCTGCCCGACCGCCGCGGCCACGGCCGCACGCCCGACGCCCCCGGCCCGATCACCATCGAGCTCATGGCGCAGGACACGATCGCCTTCTTGGAGCAGGTGGTCGGCGGCCCCGCCCGGCTGGTGGGCTACAGCGCCGGCGGGACGGTGGCGCTGCGGGTGGCGATGCGCCGCCCCGACCTCGTCGAGCGCCTCGTTCTCATCAGCACGGCCTACGACCTGGACGGACTGATCTTCAAGCCGTCGGCGGACGGCGAGATGCCCGCCGAACTCGTCGACGCCTACGCCGAGGTGTCGCCCGACGGCCGCGACCACTTCCCGGTCGTCATCGGCAAGATCGCGCACGCGGCCGCCACCGAGCCGAGCCAGGACCCGGCCGAGCTCCGCGCGGTGACACCCCGGACCCTCGTCCTGGCCGGCGACGACGATCTGGTCACGCTCGACCACACGGTGGCGCTCTACCGGTCGCTGCCCACCGCCGAACTGGCCGTGCTGCCCAACGCCAGCCACCTGCTGCTGATGGAGCACGCCGACGCGGTGCGCGCCATGGTCCTGGCGTTCCTGACCACTGACGCGGCCCCGACGTACATGCCCATCGCACGCGCCCGCCAAGGCACCCCCGAAGCGGGGTAGCCCCAGGAGGCCACGAGCTAAGGGCGTCCTCGACACGAAGGCCCGGACCGATCGCTCGGTCCGGGCCTCGATGGTGCCGGGAGGTCAGCTGCAGTGCGTCCAGCCGCTGTACCACCACTGGTTGTTGGTGCCGCCGCCCCACTGGACGCACTTGCCGACGGCGGGAGCGGAGACGGGACCGGCGTAATAGGCGTAGCTGTCGACGTCCGTGATCGGGTTGCTTCCCTGGACGTACAGGTAGGCGCCCGTGCGCGTCTTGGTGCCCACCGACGTGGTCTTCACCGTCACCACGCAGTTGCGGCCGGACGAGCTGTTCCAGAGCAGGTAGACGGTCGAGCCGGTCAGCGCCTTGTGGTCGATGACCGAGTAGCCCGAGCCGCAGACGGCGGACGGCGAGGTCGCGGCCGAGGCAGGGGCGGCCACGGCGACGCCGGAGGCGGCGACGGAGGCGGCGGCGAGGGCGAGTGCTGCTTTGCGCATCACGCTGATCTCCTTCCGCTCCGGCCGGTACCGGAGCAGTGAAGATCATCTTTCGCGGACGCCGACGCCCGGGCGAACACCAGATGATCACCAGCGAATCATCCGAGAACGCCCCGGTGCACCCCGCGTCAGGGACCACTCCGCCGTCCTTGGAAGGAGACGGCGGAGTGGAGCCAGGGCGTTCCTGGCTCCACTCCTTCGCGTGGACGTGTCACTGGAACTGTGCGAAGAACCTCCAGATCTCTCCCTTGGTCCAGGTGGCGACGCCGCTCTCGTTGGGAGAGCCGTCAACCGGGCCTGGGATGTGGTCTCCGTCGAACGCGGCCCATTGGACCGGGTACCCGGCGCGGCAGCCCGAGTAGACGGTGGTGATGTGCGTCCGGCTGCCTGGAGCGGGCTCGCGCGGGCTCTGGGGAGTGCAGCCGTTGTTGGCGACGAACTTGTCTCGCAGGGACCGTCCTTGCGCGATGTTGAGGACGGAGTCGCTGACGCCGTGGATACCGAAGTAGGCGATGGGCTGGGTGCCGCCGCTGCACCCGCTGATCTGGGCGCCGGAGAGGACCGCGACGGCCCTGAAGACGTTCGCCCGGGCGCATGCCAGTGCGTAGCTCATGCCGCCGCCCCAGCTGAAGCCCGTGGCGAAGAGCTGTGCGGTGTTGACGCAGAGGCCGCTCTCGATCTGCCGGACCATGTCGTCGACGAAGGTGACGTCCTCACCGCCCGAATTGGCCCAGCCGTTGCCGAGGCCCTGGGGGGCGACGAGGATCGCGCTGTCGTTCGACTGCTCCTGCTGGCCGTAGTAGGACCAGGCGCTCCCGCTCGTTCCACCCGACGCGACGTCGCCCGCGGTCCCGCCCCGCCAGTGGAACGCGAAGATCAGCCGGTAGGGGTGGCCGCTGTCGTAGTTGGAGGGAACCCTGAGGATGAAGCTGCGGCTCTTGCCGCCGCTCTGGATCGTGTACGTACCGCTCGTGAGCGCCGGGGCGCTGCCGCATCCGCTGCCGCCACCGGACGACAGCTTGACCAACTGCCACTGCTGGTTGGCGCCGCCCCAGTCGGCGTACTGGACGACGTTGCCGCCGTCGGCCGTGGAGGCGCCCTGGACCTCCACGGCCTTGCCGCTGCTGCGGCTGATCAGCCGGACGTGGCCCGCGTCGGAGTCGGCCAGGCGGAACTGCTGGTTGGTCCCGCCGTGGTCGGACCACTGCTGGATCGCGGCGCCGTCGGCCGTCGAGGCGCCCGACACGTCGAGCACCTTGCCTGAATGCCGGGCCTTCAACCGGTAGAAGCCGTCGCCGGAGTCCAAGAACTGCCACTGCTGGTTCGCTCCGTCGTTGCGCGTCCACTGGGTGACCCGCGCACCGTCGCCGGTGGACGCGCCGTACACGTCCAGTGCCTTGCCGCTGTTGCGGTTGACCAGGACGTACCAGGCATCGGTGTCCACCGTCGCCGCCTTGGCCGGCGCCGGGTCCACCGCGACGAGCATGCCGATCGCGAGGGCCACCGCCACCGCGGCGGCGAACAGGGACCGCCTGCGATGCCTGCGCGAAGCCGCACCGTAGGTCTTCATCGATTCACCCTTCCCGTGGCGGCAGGTCAGGTGCGGGTCCAGCGCTGGTTGTCGCCGCCCCAGCAGCTGTAGAGCTGGATCGCGGCGCCGTTGCCGGAGCCGGCGGCGTCCAGGCAGAGGCCGGACTGGACGCCCACGATGGATCCGTCGGAGTTGACGCGCCACTTCTGGTTGTCGCCGCCCCAGCAGCTGTAGAGCTGGACCTTCGCGCCGTTGCCCGTCCCGGCGGCGTCCAGGCACTTGTTGCCGTAGACCCTGAGCTCTCCCGCGTCGGTGGAGGTCCACTGCTGGTTGGTGCCGCCGTGGCAGTCCCACAGCTGGAGCTGGGTGCCGTCGGTGGTGCTGGCGTTGGGCACGTCCAGGCAGCGGCCCGAACCGACGCCCTTGATCGTCCCCGAACCGCCGGTGGGCGGAGGCTCCGAGGTGCCGCCGTTGAGGGCGTTGAGCACCGAGGTGTAGGCGGCCTTCTTGTTGCCGTTGCCGTCGAACAGCAGGGGAGTGTCCTGCGAGCGCCAGGAGTCGGTGTCGCGCACACCCCAGACGGTGATGCCGAGGCAGCGCGAGACGGCCAGGCAGTCGTTGGTCACGTTGGCGTAGGTCGTGGGTGAGGCGCCCTGGATGTCCAGTTCGGTGATGGCCACGTCGACGCCGAGGGCGGCGAAGTTCTGCAGGGTGGTGCGGAAGTTGCTGTTGTAGGGGCTACCGCTGTTGAAGTGGGACTGGAAGCCGACGCAGTCGATGGGCACGCCGCGCTGCTTGAAGTCCCGGACCATCGAGTACACGCCCTGGGTCTTGGCCCAGGTCCAGTTCTCGATGTTGTAGTCGTTGTAGCAGAGCTTGGCGGAGGGGTCGGCGGCGCGCGCGGTGCGGAAGGCGACCTCGATCCAGTCGTTCCCGGTGCGCTGGAGGTTGGAGTCGCGGCGACCTCCCGAGTTGCCGTCGGCGAAGGCCTCGTTCACGACGTCCCACTGGGCGATCTTGCCCTTGTAGTGGGCCATGACGCCGTTGATGTGGTTGATCATCGCCTGGCGCAGGCTGCTGCCGCTGAGGTTCTGCATCCAGCCGGGCTGCTGGGAGTGCCAGGCCAGGGTGTGGCCGCGCACCCGCTTGCCGTTTTGGACCGCCCAGTTGTAGACGCGGTCGCCGGAGCTGAAGTTGAACTGGCCCTGCTGGGGTTCGGTGGCGTCGATCTTCATCTCGTTCTCGGCGGTCACCATGTTGAACTCGCGGGACGCGATCGTGGTGTAGGCCGAGTCGTTGAGCCGGCCCGAGGCGATGGCGGTGCCGAAGTAGCGGCCGCTCTGCGCCGCCGCGGCGCCCAGCGTGCTCTCCGCGGCGACGGCCGGGGACGGTGCCACCAGAGCGGCGGCCGTGGTGAGCGCCCCGATGGCGCCGGCGAGAATGGCCCGCTTGCGGATCCCGGGCCTTGGCATGGCTTTCGTACGCACGTCTGTTCCTCCATGAATGAACGAAGGGTGGGAGCACGGAACACAGCCGTGAGAAAGACGCCGCGCTCCATCGGGGGAGCGCACACACCACCAGGCGTCGCGGACCCAGTGTGTGAGCCTTCGAAGATCCCGTCAATAGTTTCAAAATCTTTCATGGCGCATGCCCAGTGGCCGGTGTGCACGCGCCCAGTAGCAGCAGCTCTGCGCTCGAAATTTTTCGAAGGTTCGCGGCTCTTGACGATGCCATTGGCCTGTTATTTACTCCGGCCACCGCCACCTCCCCCCGATCGCCTATGGAGAGAAGGTTCCGCCCGGCAGGAAATGTTAGCGCTAACATCCACGCCGAACGAAAGGAAGAAGGTCATGTTAAGGACCGGTGCGGTGCTGGCATCGCTCCTGCTCTCGGTGCTCCTGTCCGTGACGTACATCCAGCCCGCGCAGGCCGCGACAGTGGATGTGAACAAGTGGTACGTCCTGGTCAACCGCAACAGCGGCAAGGCCCTGGACGTCTACAACCTCGCGACCAACGACGGCGCCCGCATCACCCAGTGGACCAGGAACGATCAGAACCAGCAGCAGTGGCAGTTCGTCGACTCCGGAGGCGGCTACTACCGCATCAAGTCCCGCCACTCCGGGAAGGTGCTGGACGTTTACAACTTCTCCACCGCCAACGGCGGCCCGATCGTCCAGTGGGCCGACCTGAACGGCACCAACCAGCAGTGGCGGCTCGCCGACAGCTCCGGCGGCTACGTGCGGTTCGTCTCGCGCCACAGCAACAAGGCCCTCGAAGTGCAGGGCGGCTCCACCGCCGACAACGCGAACATCGTCCAGTACGACGACTGGGGCGGCGACAACCAGCAATGGCAGCTCGTCCCCGTCAGCGGCGACACCACTCCGGGATGCGATCTCCCGTCGACATACCACTGGACATCAACGGGAGCGCTCGCCCAGCCCAAGTCAGGATGGGTCTCGCTCAAGGACTTCACCGTCGCCCCCTACAACGGCAAGCACCTCGTCTACGCGACGACGCACGACACGGGGACCAGGTGGGGCTCGATGAACTTCGGCCTGTTCGGCAACTGGTCGGAGATGGCCTCGGCCAGCCAGAACACGATGTCGAATGCCACCGTCGCGCCCACGCTCTTCTACTTCGCCCCGAAGAACATCTGGGTGCTCGCCTACCAGTGGGGCGGGACCGCCTTCTCCTACCGCACGTCCACCGACCCGACCAACCCCAATGGCTGGTCATCACAGCAGGTGCTCTTCTCCGGAAGCATCACCGGCTCCGGAACGGGACCCATCGACCAGACGCTCATCGGCGACGGCACGAACATGTACCTCTTCTTCGCCGGTGACAATGGCAAGATCTATCGAGCCAGTATGCCGATCGGGAACTTCCCGGGCAGTTTCGGCACGTCCTCGACAGTGGTCATGAGCGATTCGACCAACAACCTGTTCGAGGCCGTCCAGGTCTACAAGCTCCAGGGCCAGAACCGCTACCTCATGCTCGTCGAGGCGATCGGCTCGCAGGGCCGCTACTTCCGCTCCTTCACGTCCACCAGCCTGAACGGTTCGTGGACCCCGCAGGCCGCAAGCGAGAGCAACCCCTTCGCCGGCAAGGCCAACAGCGGCGCCACCTGGACCAACGACATCAGCCACGGCGAACTGATCCGCACCAGCGCCGACCAGACCTTCACCGTCGACCCCTGCAACCTGCAACTGCTCTACCAGGGCCGCAGCCCCAACTCCGGCGGCGACTACGGCCTCCTCCCCTACCGCCCAGGCCTCCTGACCCTCCAGCACTGACAACGACCCCCGTGCGCCCTGGGCTGGGCGGGCTCGACAAAAACCCGAGCCCGCCCAGCCCACCGCCAACAGCCCGCCCCTAGCCTCGGCCGCTCGCAGCCCGGCCCCGGCTGAACGAGTCCCCTCGTCAGAAAGCGCTACTCGCGTGGCTGGAGGAGTTCAGCCCGGATCAGTTCGAGCAATCGACCGACCCAGTTGCGTCCTTCGAGGGGACCGCGATCGGTCCAGAAGGGCGACTCGGAGACGCCGGTGTAGCTGATCCGTGCGTCGGCGGTGGACAGCAGGATCTCGGCGATGCCGGGGTGCTGGGTGAACTTGGCGCGCAGCAGATCGGCCATTGCGGCAGCCCTGGCCGCTGCCCAGTCCGGTCGCAATGTGCACCGGCCGCCGGTCTCGCGGGCTTCGCGGACGGTGGCCGCGTCCCGGATGCGGTCGTGATCTGAGCGGGCTGCCACTGCACGCGCCCAGTACCCGTGGATGATCGTGGAATAGGTCTGGCCGGCGTAGGTGAACGGAGCCGGAAACTCGTTGCGGAGTGCCCCCAGGTCCAGTCGTTCCGGCGGCTCGGTGGGCGGGTCGGCCCGCTCGTGCAGAGTGATCGTGGCGGCTCCGACCTCTAGGGGATCGTCGGCATGCAGGACGTCCCGGTGCTCGCGCTCACGCTGCAGGCCTTGATCGCCGGCGTTGAAGTACTTCAGAACCTTGGAGTGCATCTCCGCGGTGGCGATCGGCCCGTCCCCGCAGACCGGTTCGCCGATATCGGTGACCAACTGCCGCAGCGGAATGTCCTGCCGGTCCATGTCGCCGAGCACGAACACCCGCCGGTGCGCCGGGATCGCCAAGTACGCCTCGCGGATCTGCACGCGGTTGTCCTCGGATGGATCGGACTGGTACCGCCTGATCGCGTCCCAGCACCGGTCGGAGGTGGTCGGCCGACCGTTCAACGCTTCGATCTCGTCAGCGACCTCGCCCAGGAAGCCCTGGTTCCTCAACGGCTCCGGGTAGCGTGCTGACCACCGCGGCGTCGGCGCAGGCTGCTCGGACACCGGACGCTCAGGATCATGCAGAACGATCTTTCCGGACTCGAGCCTCTGCCGTAGTCCGCGCAGGTCGAACGTCTCTCCGCACCTGAGCAAGCCGTCAGCGTAGGCGAACAGATCGTCCACGTAGTAGCCGGAATGGCCGTTGACCCAGACGTGGCACCACACCCCGTCGACCCGCTCCCCATCCACGAGCCGATAGGTCGGCCTCCTCCACACCATTCGCACAAGCTAACCCTCGATCAGTACCGCGACAAACACGCATGCATCGGGAGAGTGGCGTGGTCAGCGGCATGAAAGGAGATTTAGGGTGTATGCGGAATATTCGGTGGTCCTACCCCGTCCGCAGTGATGAAGTGACGGCGTGAAGCAGCAGCGCAAGCGGCGGTCTGCGGGGCGCACGACGCCCCTTCCCGTACGTCACCACGCTCGCATCGCCGGGGCCCAGGTCGGCGATGCACTGGTGAAGGCCTCGATCGGCCCCAGTGGTGAGTTCATTGCACTGTGGTCGCCCGCCGCCGACGTCCAGGCCATGAGGTCGACGACGACGCAGCCGGGCTGGGCCGTCTTCCCGGACCCTCGGCCCCCTCGCCCGGTGACCGCTCGCGTGCCCTGCACTCGCCGGCGCTGACCAACGTGATCACGATCGGCGACTTCCCGCTCGCGCACCCGTCCGTCCAGCCGCTGCCGGACGGACGGGTTCTGGCCGTGGGCGCCAGGGCCCGATGGCGCCAGGACGGTCCGGACCGCAATGCGATCATCTACTCCGCCGACGGGACCGCACTGGCCGCCGAAACCCTCCGGGACGGCATCGAGCACGTCTTCACCACCGGCACCGGCCACGTCTGGGTGGGCTACTTCGACGAAGGCGTCTACGGCAACTACGGCTGGGGCGGGCCCGACGGCCCGGCACCGATCGGCTCCTGCGGGCTCGCACGCTTTTCCCCGGACCTGGAGATCGACAGGCGGTTCCCGTACCCCCCGGACAACCCATGGGGCGCGATCAGTGACTGCTATGCGCTCAACGTCGACGCGGACACCGCCTGGACGTGTTACTACACGCACTTCCCCATCGTCCGCGTCCACGATGGAGAACTCACCGGCTGGGACGGCGACGGCGAGGCCGCACATGCGCTCATCACCGACGGCTCACGCATCGCCCTGTACGGCGGATACGGCCCTGACCGCGACCGCCTGATCGCAGGCCGGCTGACCGACGACCAAATGCGGAGCACCGGAGAACACCGAGTCGTCCTCCCGAACGGGCACAGACTTCCCAAGGAAGCGCGCGTCATCGGCCGCGGCCCCGACCTGCACATCCTCACTTCCGCGGACTGGTACCGGCTCGACCTCAGCGACGTCCCAGCCGAACCATGACACCGCCGGGCAGCGCCCGACCAGATCATCCACTCAGGGACTGCAGGTAGGCCATGAGGGCCTTGCCGCGCGGGGAAAGGCGGTAACCGGTCTCCAGGCTTTCGGTGAGGCCGAGGGCTTTGAGGCGGCGGACGTCGGCCTTGAAAGGGAGTCTGTCGCGGCCCAGGTGTTCGGCCAGGTCCATGGCGCGCAGTCCGGGGTTTTCCTCGATGAGGCGGAGGACCTCGCGGGTCCAGGGGCCGCGGCGGCTGCGCGCGTCGATGGCGTCCAGGGAAGCTTTGAGGTCGGCCAGTTCCTGGTCGGTCAGGTCGTCGTCCGCGGCCAGCTCCGCTCGGGGGTCGGGCCCGCCCAGATGGAGCATGACGCGGTGGTAGCCGCCCTCCTTGCGGCTCTTGGACAGGGCGGTGAGCAGCGCCGCACGGCCGTCAAACCCCGAACGGAGGGCGTCCTCCTCCGTGATCTCCTCGGGGGCGACGGCCGTGACCGAGTCGATGACGATGATCCCCGCCCAGGTCCGCTGGGTGCTCCCCGCCCGGACCGGAGGCTTGCCCCACACCCGGAACACCCGATCGATCCGCCCACCCGCGATCCCCTCGAGAACCTCCCGCCGAAACAGCATCCTTGCCTCCCCGGGTGCTACGCCTCTCCTTCCTCAATCATCTGCGGAAGCCCTGAGAAGGGCCACAAGATCCCCGCCGACCCGTCGAAGAGGCAACGTGTCCGGTTGAGGCCTGAGCGTGGCCGCCGCCATGGGGGACGCGCCACGATGGTCCTCCGGACCGCGAGGAGATCGACATGGGCAAGGACGACAAGAAGATCGTCTTCTTCGCGGCCACCGTGTTGTCGGTGATGGCCGTCCTGCCCGCGGGGCTGCTGCTCGGCCCGCTCCACCTGGGGGACGGCGAGGCCGCGCGACTCGCGGCCGTGCTCACGTTCATAGGCGTTCTGGTGACCGCGTCGGTATCGCTGATCGGTCTCATGGTGAACCGCCAGACCGAGCACCGGCTGCAAACAGAGCGAGCCGAACAGAGCCGCCAACTCAAACTGGACTCGGCGATGCGCGCGGGCCAGCTCATCGCTCCCACTGACGGGACCCCATCCGATCCGACCGCGCTGGCCTCCGGGCTCCTCGCGCTCACCAAGCTCGACAACGCCGATCTGGCCGTGACCCTGCTGGTCGACCTGTGGGACCCCGAGAACCCACGTGTCTCCCACGAGACCGCCGTGCTCGTCATCGACGCGGCACTGCGCTCGCCATCGTCCAACGCCCAGCTCATCGCCGCCGAACTGCTGTGCCGCCACTCGACCCGCCTCAACCCCTGCCAGTCCCTGCACTGGCCGAGTGCGGTGGAGGGCTGCTGGATGCCGAAACTCAGCCCGCGGGCCAAGCTGCTGCTGGTCGAGGCGCTGGTGAACATGACACTGGCCGGACCGACCAACGAGAGCGCCCTGCGCGCGGTCGCCGTCCGTCTGTACGGCATCTGGCGTGACGATTCCGACGACCGTGTACGGGGTTGCATCGGCAAGCTCATCGACTCATTGATCGGCAGGCTCAACGACCTCGGCTACAAGGACTTCATGCAGGGCACCCAGCAGGTCATGCTGAGCGAGTTGCAGGAGGCCGCCCGGAGCAGGAGCCACAATCCGGACGGCTACCTCGACCGCCTGTCGACCAGGTTCGCCCGCGACCTCCGCGACTGGGCACAACGCTGCGAAGGCCTACCCACAGAACACGGCTGCCTAGCCACAGCCGACTGATCAGCAACCGCGCAAGGCCGACCCCGACGGCCTTGAGCCTGACCGCCTCCAGCCCTGTTACCGCTCAAGGCGCCCTTGGCGCCAGGCGCGCAGGGACCACCGCCGGCCGGTGGTGTGGTCGACGACCTCTCCGCGCTGGGCGTTGTGCGTGAAGGCCTTGGCCGATCGCTCGGACCGGACCTGGGTTCGGCGCAGGTGATCGGCGTCCTGCCGCGCCTGCCGCGCGGCCATGAGCCGAAGCCGGTCTTCCAGGTCGGTGCGGGCGGAGGCGAGGTTGGCGGCCTGGGACCGGCCCGTGGTCCGGGTGATGACTATGCCGGTGGGCAGGTGTTGGAGCCGGACGGCGGTCTCCACCTTGTTCTTGCGCTGGCCGCCGCGTCCACGTCCCCGCATGGTCTGCACGCGCAGGTCCTCGTCCCGGACGAGCGGTCCGATGGGACGGGTCTGCCGAGGCATCACCGCGACGGTCGCGGTGGAGGTGTGTCGGCGGCCGCGCCTGTCGTTGCGGGGCTCGTGCTGCAGGCGATGGGTACCCGACAACCAGGCGAGTTCCGCCTCGGCGACCCCGTCCAAGGTCATCACGATGGTGCGGCCCGGCTCGGCCGCGGAAAGGTCGACGGACCAGCCCCGGCGGGCGGCCCAAGCCGCGATGGTATCGGCCAGTTCGGTGGCGAAGGCGAGCGCGTCGGCGCCGCCTTCACCGGGACGAATTTCTACAACGCACATGGCAAGGCTCCTGGGCATGAGCACCGGTGGCGAACCGGCGAAAAAGGGAAAGCCGATGAGTCGAGAGCACAGAGGAGCGCCGCGATGCGGCGCAAAGCTCATCGACGCCCAGGAGCGAGCACGACAACACGCCCGCCGCCGGAAGCGGCCGAGCGCTGCGTCTTCGTCGTGCTGATCACGATTCCCACGTTCTCACACGCCCGCCCTGCCGCCAAGCGGGTTACGGCCTGGGGACCAGGGCGCCGCCATCGGACCTCCGGCACCACTCGGTGGCCCCAGGAAGACCGCGGTGTCGAGGCGGCGACCGGAGGTGAGCCTCTGCCGAAGATCCGCTTCAACGACCTCCGGCACGGAGCCACGACACTCGCCCTGTTCGACGACGTCAACATGGAAGTGATCAGCGAGACGCTCGGCCACGGCCGCCACACGTCCACCGCCGACACCTTTACCTCGGTACTTCTCGAGGTATCCCAGGCAGCGGCAGATGCGGTGCCTGCGGTCGCCCTTGCCGACCGCAGCCGACACCATCCGCCGCGACCGACGTGATCTCGTTCGCGGACCACCGCAACCGGCGCGGCCAACGCGCAGGGTAAGCAAGCGGCGAGGTCAACACCCGGCTTCGCTCGGGAGCGAGAGCACTCGCCGACATCCCATGCACACCAGACCGGGAAGAACGGACATCCGGAATGCGGCAGGGACTCCGTTCAAGATCGCGCGGGGCGGAGTTCTCGCGGCGCGGGCCGGGAGCTGAGCGGGCTCTGATCCGAAGGGGATCAGAGCCCGGGGCGTGGTTTGGGCGGTGACGGGGGTGGGGCGTCGTGTCCGGTTCGGGCCGGTCAGTGGAGGGGAGGTGCGGCCTGCTGGGCGAGGCCCAAGGCGTACTCGGGCCACCAGGCACCGGCCGCCGGATCGACCACGCCGTACTCGGGGTCCTCCGGGCCGGCGGTGCCGCGGGTGCACTGGCCGTCGGATTCGCCGGGACGCTTGATCCAGAGGAAGGCGTCGACCAGGGGATCGCCGGTGCGGGTCGACGGCCGGGCGCCCAGGCCGCGGCCCGGCGGGTTGCACCAGACCTGGGGGTCGCTGTACTTGTCCGCCGGAGGCGTCCACGGTCCCTGACCGTTGCGGCTGGTGTCCAGGACGAAGTGTGCGAGCCCGCGCGGATCGTCGGGGACGGTGGCCAGGTCGGTGTCGGAGCAGGTGGTCGCGCCCGTCTCCTGGCGGAAGCGCAGGCACTTGGACAGCCTGGTGCCGTACGAGACCAACTCGTCGGTGCTGCGGTAGTTGGAGACGTTCAGCGCGAAGCCGTCGGCCTTGGCGATGCCGCCCTTGAGCAGGCGGCCGGCCATGCCGAGCTGGGCGCGCGGTTCGCCGTATCCGGCGTCGTAGTCGTTGAGCGGCTGCCAGTCCGAGTGGCCGGAGTCCACGTAGACGCCGGTGCGCGGCAGCCGCTGCAGTGCGTCGATCGCGTAGTTGATCTCGCGGAAGCGTTCGTCGACCCGGGCGGGATCCTCCGGTGTTCCGGTGGTGCCTCCACCGCCCTCGTTGCACCACGGCTCGCTGGGCAGCAGCGCCAGCCCGTCGGGCTCGACGATCACTACGGCCCGGCCGCCGCCGATCCCCTTGGCGAAGGCGTCGATCCAGGCGCGGTAGGCCGCCTCGCTCGGCGCGCCACCCGCCGAGTACTGCGAGCAGTCCCGGCCCGGTACGTAGTACGCGACCAGCACCGGAACGGCGTGCTGCCTGGCGGCCCTGACCATCGTCTGCCGCACCGCCGTCCGCACCTCGGCGGGGGTGCCGCCGGTGAACCAGATCGCCTGCGAGACCTTGGACAGGGCCCGCATGTGCGCCGCGTCGGCATTGCGTCCCGCGGCCGCCCAAATGTCAGCCTGTCGTCCGGCGTTTGTCGTGGGCTCGACGTAGAACCTGGCCTTCCCGGCCAGCGGATCGTCGTGCCCCAACGCCTGCGCCGGCGGGGCGAAGAGCGCGACGATGCTCGTCGTGGCGGCGGCGAGGATCCCGATGCCTCGTCTCATCCGGTACTCCAGACTCTCGGGGTGGTGGAGGAGGCGCACCCATGAGAACCGCTGACGTATCAGGCCATGCGGGACGAGTGAGGCTAAACGTGGGAGCGCTCCCATGAAGGAGTCTGAGCAGGCTCCAAAGATCCGTCAAGACCCAACATCCCGACGATCGTCCGATCGTCCCTGCGCGGTGGCGCTGCCAGCGCGTCGGCGTCGAAAGCCCAACCCCTACCCGCGTCAAGGCGTTCAGCGGCCGTCAGTGACCGTGCCCGCCTACCCGCCGCGACAGACGGGCCACCAGACCGCCCCACACCAGAAACACCGACGAGAACGTCATCGAACGACGCCATGACGGTGGACAAGCCGCTGGCGAATCCGCTTCAGCTGATATCGCCTCCGTGGGCAACAGGTCGACTGAACGCCGCGCAGGAACTCATTCATAGTCGAGCGACTGCCAATTAGCGACCGAAGTCGAAGAAAGGGTCACCCTCCGGAAGGGGGCGTGGTTGCGGGAGGGGTTCCTGGTGTGCGGATGGGGTTGGTGGCTCTTCGTGTACTCGAAAGGTGTCCTGGTCGATCGGGTCGGATTCCCTGCGGACGGCCTCGGCCAACTCGGCGTTCGGCCATCTCGTCGTGGAGTCCCAGGTGCACTGAGCGAATTGCGCCAGCACGCAGCGTGGGTCAATCGATCCGGAATTGTAGTGCAGGAGGGCGCCAGTGAAATCCGTCCCGGTGAGGTCGGCGCCGGTGAAAACGGCTCCCACCAGGTGGGCGCCGATGAACTTGGCCCGTACGAGCCTGGCGCCATTGAAGCACCAGGCGCCGACCTCGGGGGCGCCGCCGAGATAGGCACCGGTCAGGTCGGCATCGGTGAGGTCGGCACCGATGAAATCGCCGACGATGCCGAAGTCGGCGTCGCGTAGATCCGCGCCGATGAGTTTGGCGCCGGTGAACTGGGCTCCCGCGCTCGCGGTCCGGGCCGGTTCGGCCCAGGAGAGATCGGCATGGCGCAGATCGGCTCCGCTGAGGTCGGCGCCTCTGAGGTCGGTGCCCTCGGGGAACCGGACGCCCCGCAGGTCGGCCCCACGCAAGTCCTTGCCGACGAGTTGGGCGACGGCCTCGGCACTGCTGTCATCGATCAGTTCCGCCAGGTTCTCCGGTGAACCGGACGGTCGACTTTTCCCTGTCCGCTCGACGGTGATGGCGTCTTCGGGGACGACCCTTCCGTGCAGCGCATACAGATGGAAACCGTCGCGGTAGCGTAGCGCCGGACCTGTGCGGCAGTGCAGCACCAGGGGGTCTTCCCCGAGCCTTGGCGAGGTGGCGAGACGGATCTGGGTGGGACGCTCGCACACCAGGCATACTTTCTCGAAGGGCCACCAGCCACCGCAGGACTGGATGAGTTCTTTCCACAGCGCCAGCCTGTGATTCCACACCTCCCGGCGTCGTTTTCGGAAAAACCATCCACCCTTCTTGCCTTGATGACCGCTGAGCAGGGTCAGGAGGAACTCCCCCGGATCCGGCACACCGTGGGCGGCCGCGATCGCCTGGGGCTCTGGCGCGCCGAGCTCACTCCAGTTCCAATCGGGATCCCCGCGGGGTGAGTCGATCCACACCAGCTGAGCCTGCGGCGCGCCGACCAGTTCATACAACCCGCGGATCGCCGCCTCGGCGGCAGACCGGTCGGCCGGTTCAGTGGATTGCCGTCCCGCCCAATCAGGTAGGCGAGCGGCCAGCCGGGCGATATCAAGGCCGGCAATGTCCGGGTGGACATAGATCTCGGTGTTGAACGGGCGAGGCAGCGCCATACTCGCTCTCTATCACGGGACGCGCCACGCATCCAGGCCCCGAGCCAATGCGGCCCTCAGTCAGTCGGACGCTCCTAGCGGTACCGCCCATTTCCGACAGACCAGAACCATCATTTGCGCATTTGCGTGCACCATCGAGAAAGGAGGCAGTCTCCGCATCTCATGCTCGTCTGCGGGGTGTGTAAACTCCCTGGCTGGTCTCGGCGCGTTGAGCGGTCAGCGTATGGTCGGGGCGCCCTGAACTCGGCGGTCAAGTCCAAACGCCTCGCACAAAACCGATCGAGCACGTGGAACTGTCCGGGATCAAGGGTAGGCGGGGCGCGCCGTACGCATGGACCGCCGAACACGTCCGGTGCCGAGAGAATGGCGGGCAGTCACCGTTCCTCCCGATAGGACCGTGGTGGCACCCGGTCTCCGGTCCCTGGCTTGCACCGCTTGCCAGCACCAGCGAGCAACCAGCGGCAGATGAGGTGGTGCGGCTGCGGTGGCGATGTCTAGAGTCTGCGTCGTGACTGACACTGGAGCCGACGTCGACAAACGCGTTGCCGAGGCGTGGGCGCGGATCGAGGCCGGCTTGAGTCGCGTCCTGCCGGCTTCCCTGCGGCAGCTCAATGCGCAGGCCGCGGTACAGGCAATCGATGCGGTGGAGGCCGACTTGGCCACACCACTGCCCCAGGATTTCCGCGCCAGTCTCCGCATTCACAACGGAACCGGCCCCGGCGCGACACTGCTGCCCCCTGAGCCCAGCCCGGTACCGCTGACTTGCCTCTGCGACACCAACGAGATCATCGAGATGACCCGGATGTGGCGCGACAACTATCATCCGGAGCCGGACTGGGACGATCCTCAAGTCTGGGCTTACCTGGTCGACACGAAGATGCTCTGGCTGAACGGGCCGGTACGGCCGATCATCGGTTCGCCCGGCGCTGTGGTCGTCGGCGACATGAATGGCGACGTGCAGTGGCTGCTCGACTTTGATCCGGCCCCTGGGGGAACGCCCGGACAAGTGGTTCGTGTTGACGTCGAATGCGCCTCATGGGACGTGCTGGCTCCGTCCTGGACGCAGTTGCTTGTCCGCTACGCCGAGGATCTGGAACTGTACGCTGCTGATCCTGATAACTCGACTCTGGAGATCGGTCACCTCGGACCGGCCTGTGAATGGGGCAGCACGCCGACGGACTCATGGGGGATGCGTCCCGCATGGCTCCAGGACGTTCAACGTCGCAGTCCGTACTCGACATGACGCCCCCCGCACAGCTGTCCTCACGGCCGAGTGCGCCCTGTCATCGGCATGAGCACGCGATCGTAGCGGGCGGCTCGAGTTCTCCGACTCATGCTCACCCACGACCGCGGTCGGGGGGCCTGCCTGGGCGGACATCGACCTCCAGGGCGCAGAGACGCTTGGCGCGCCGCTCAGGAGTGCGAAAGATCCACTGTCGGCCCCGAGGGGTGGGTGGACTCCGGGCGGGTCTTCACCCATGAGGATGGGAACGCCTACGTCCCCAGTGGGTCTCCACACGGTTCGGGGACCTGATCAAGAAGTACGGACTCGTCCAGGACAAGCACTCCGTCGAGGGCCGCCATCCGGGGCGCGCGGGAATAGGCCGCCGTCTTGTGTCTGCTTCAGCTCACGTGGCGAACATCGTGGATATCTCACGGGCAGACGACGTCGGCACCTCCTCCCCGGGACCGGCGTGGGAGATGTCAGGCATGGACCATGTCCAGCTGCCGGCGGGCGCGGTGCTCACCGAACCGCCGGCCCCGCTGTGGGCGCTGGTGCTGGCGGGCGAGCTCACGCTTGAGGTGGCGTTCGAGGAGCAGTCGCTCGCCGAGGGGGACGCCGTCCTCATCGACGCCCGCACCGCTCACCGGATCACCGCGTCGGAGCGGCACGAGGAGTCGGCCTTGGTTGTAGCGGACCTGCGCATGGCCGTCCCGGTCCGTCGGCTGCCCAGCCCGTTGGTGGTCCGCGGCTTCGGCACCCGGCACGGCGGCGTCATGGCGCTCGTCACGCAGTGCCCGCTCGAACGCGCGTGCCGACCGACCCTGTTCGCCGCCAGCTACGGCAACCTGATCGGCGCGGCGATGACCACCTCCTGGCAGGAGGACCAGGGCGGCGACTCCGGACCTCCGGACGAGGCCGTCACCGCGGTGGTGGCCGCCGTGACCGCCCGCCCGGCCGAGCCGTGGACCGTCGAGGGAATGGCCCGCCTCGTCCACCTGTCGCGTTCCGCCCTGGGCGAGCGGTTCCGCCGCGCACTCGGCCGCGGACCCGCCGAGGTGCTCCGGGAGATCCGGATGCGGGAGGCGCGCCGGCTGCTCGCGGACCCCTCGCGTCCGGTGGAGTACATCGCGTCCGCCGTCGGGTACGGCTCCACCGCCGCCTTCAGCCGGGCGTTCTCGTCCCACCACGGTGTCGCGCCGCAGGCCTGGCGGGAGCCGTCACCCGCGCGGGACGCGCAGCGCGGCGAAAAGCAGCCCGGCCGCCGCGGCGAACCCCGTGCCGAGCAGGAAGGCCGCCTGCACGCCGCGGGCGTCCAGGAGCGCGCCTCCTGACGCCGACCCGAGCGTGATCGCCACCTGGAACGCGGTGACCTGCAACGACAGGGCCGACTCGGCGCGTTCGGGCTCGACGCGGGTCACCCATAGCTGGGTGGCGACCGGGACCATGTTGAAGGCCACGCCCCACACGACGACCCCCGCGGCCAGCACCGGCAGGGACGGCGCGGTCGCGGTGACCAGCAGGCCGCCGGCCAGCAGCAGCGGGGCCGCGGCGACCACAGTGCGCAGCCGTCCCGCGAACCGCCCGGCGGCGAGGTTGCCCGCCAACCCGCCCACGCCCCAGGCCAGCAGCAGCCATACCGTGGCGCCCGCGTCGATGTCCTCGATCGCGACCCGGATATAGGGGTAGGCGGCGAAGTTGCCGAACGCGACCAGGACCACGCCCAGCACCCCGGCCATCAGCCACCGGTTGGCGACCGCCGCCCGCAGCATCGCCATTCCGGCGGCCGGGTGAGGGGGGACCGGCGGCAACGTCAGGGCCACGGCCAGGGCAGCGGCGACGCCGAGTGCCGCCGCGACGCCGAACACCAACCGCCAGCCGACCGCGTCGCCGAGCAGGGACGCCAACGGGACGCCGCCGATCGTCGCGAGGGTGACGCCCAGCGCGATGGACGTTGAGACCACGCTGTCGCGTCCCGGCACGGCGCGGGTCCCGGCGCCGAACGCGAACGACCAGTACCCGGCGATGGCGACGCCGAGGACGAGCCGGCCGAGGAGCAGGACGGCGAAACCGGGGGCGACCGCCACCGCCAGGTTCGAGACGGCCGCCGCGACCAGCAGCCCGGTCAGGACCGTGCGCCGGTCGGTCCGCGGCAGCAGCACCGCGATGCTGGGGGCGGTGACCGCGCCCGCGACCGCGGTCGCCGCGACCGCCAGACCGGCGGTGCCCTCGCTGACCCCGAGGTCGCCGGCCATCGTGGGCAGCACGCTCGCCGGCAGGAACTCGCTACCGACGAGCACCGCGATCCCGGCAGCGAGCGCGACGATCGGTGACCAGTTCGTCGAGCCGCCGGACCGTGCCGAGGACTCGGGCGGCGAAGTGTCTGCGGACGGCGGCGAGGACTGAGGCGTTGACATGCCTTCCAGCCTCGCCTCCTCCGCCCCGCCGCAGTTGATCGCGTGACGCGCACAGTTGACCGTCTGACCGGTCTGCGACCGGCCAGGCTCTCGGTGGAGTCGTGGTCGCCGCGGGGGATGACGATGGTGCGGTCGTGCCCTGCGGTTGCGAAGGTGTCCGAGCCGGGACACCAGGTCACGGCCTCACGAATGTCGCTGCTGGGAATCCGTTCGCCGGAGATGGCACCAGGTGACAGCCTCCACAGGCCGATCGTGCGGTCGCTGGAGCAGGAGAGCAGCATCGTGTCGCCTTCAATGCCGGTCCAGGCGAGGTCGTGGACGGTGTCCTGGTGATCAGGGCGTGGAGGGTGCCGGCGGCGGCCTCCAGATACGGATCGTCGTGTCGTCACCAGCGGTGGCGACTCAACCTCTCGGTGCAGCGGCGCCCACTGGCGGAACAGCGCCTCATGCGCGACCTGCGCGATGGGCGTTCCCTCCCACACGTCGGTGACCAGTAGCCGGGCCTCCACGAATGCGGTGAGGACGCGTCGCTCGTCCTGCACCTTGTGCTCACCAACCGCTAAATGCGTCCAAGGTGACCACTCTCCAAATGAGTACTCACCGTAGTTGCCAGGGCGGCTTCTGTTGCCGATTGGTATCCGGCTCACCGCAGGCGGCCCGGGAGAGTTCCGGCTCGGCTGTATGAGCGGGCGTTGCCCGGAGCGATTCGGTCAGCGAGGATCCTGGTTATGGCTGACCTTGAGCGACTGCAGAGCATGATCGATGAACTCAGGCGGATGCGTGAGGAGTGCGAGCCCAGATCGAACCAGAACCCAAGGTATTTGAGGTACTCGAACGCCGTATCCGCGCTGCGCTGGATCCTCGATGACCTCGCAAAGGAGATGTCCACGGGTGAGCGCGGCTGACCTCTGGCCGTCGCTGCAGCAGAAGAGGATCCCTACGTCGATCAGTAGAGCCATCGGTCCAGCACCGCGGGCCAGAGGTGCGTTTCGTGGTCGCCATTCCCAAAGGCGGGCGGGTCGAGCGCCCTGATCTGCTCCGACAGGTCGGCGAGTTCCGCCAATGCCTCCTCTTCGGCACGTTCGTCCTCGTCCCAGTGGCCGATGACGGTCGAGCCGGTGAGCCAGCTGCCGACCAGGTGCAGCGAACACAGCCAATGGTTGATCGTCGAGTTGACGAACCTCGTACCACCGTCTGACGACCCTACTTGCAGCACTTCGCCACGCCCCGGCACGGCGCCGTACTTCCAGGCCATGTCGAGTACGTCGTCGTCGATGCGCGCCAACCAGCACATCGTCGGCTCCGCGTCGAACGACACCGCGCCCACCAGATCATCGATCAGCGGTACGCCACAGGAGACCAGAGCCGCCTTCTGCGGCTCGGGAATCCGCCAGGTCGCCACGTCGGATTCGGCGGCACGCACTACCCGCCCCGCGCCGGCCCAGGAGGTAAGCGTGTCATACGCAGGAGGAACCGGGAGATCACCAGCAGGCACACCATTGAGGCCATCCAGGTACGGGTTCGGGTACCAACCTGCAGTTGCCATCATCCGACCATCGGCAGAGCCAGCGGACTGCGGGCAGAAGAGTGAGCGTTACGGCTGTCCCAGGTCGCACAGCCGTCGTCCTTGGGTACCAAGGACGACGTGGCGCCCAGCCTTGGCTATGTCATCCTATATGTTCGCGACCTTGCCGCCTCGATCGTCTTCTACCGGGACGTGGTGGGGCTCGCGTCCAAGTTCGAGGACGCTGGCTATGCGGAGTTCGCCACCGGGGTCACCAGGTTCGCGTTGTACGAGCAGCGTCGCGCCGACTAGTTGACCAACAGCCGGACCGCGCCCGGCCCGGCGGCCGAGGTCGTTCTCATGGTCGAAGATGTCGATGCTGCGCTCCTTGCGCAAGGCTGGGGTGCTCACGGCCTCCTTTCAGTGCTCGCCTGCTGTACCTGGTGGCCTGGCGACGGTTCATGTTGCAAATGGGTCCGCGCTGTCGGTGGCTTCTGGAAAGGTGGCACCCGTCAATCTCTGTCGGCGCGGGAGTAGGTACCGTGAAGGCTGATGCGTTGAGCCCTCGGCAGTTGTTCGACGGGAGGATGCACTACGAGATCCCGCCGTTCCAGCGCCCCTACGTATGGAACGAGGAGGATCAGTGGGCTCCGCTGTGGGCCGACGTCATCCGGGTCGCCGAAAGCCACGTGGTCGCCGAGGGGAGCCAGCCCGAGGTCCCGCACCACTTTCTCGGCGCAGTCGTCTACGCGTCGAAGCCACCAGTCGTGGGTGATGTCACCCGGCACAGGATCATCGACGGGCAGCAGCGCACCACCACACTGCAACTGATGATCGATGCGGTGCAGTCGGTCGTCGCCGAACGCGGTCACGAACATCTGGCCGAAGACCTCGAGGAACTTATCCTGAACCGGTCATCGGCGTTCAGAGGAAAGCCGGAGCGGTTCAAGTTGTGGCCGTCGAAACAGGACCGGGCGGCGTTCGCTCAGGCGATGGACCCCGCTCCTGATTGGAGCGGCGAACATCGCATCCTGGAGGCGCACAAGTTCTTCAGATACGAAGCGCGCACCTGGCTGACCGGGACCCCCGACCCCGACGGCAACGAGCCCCCGGGCACCGAGGATCAGCGGGCCACCGCGCTGTCGGCCACGCTCCGCGACCACCTTCTCCTGGTGGCGATCAACCTCACCGGTCATGACGATCCGCAATTGATCTTCGAGACCCTCAACGACCGGGGGACCCCGCTGCTGAAGGCCGATCTGATCAAGAACTGGGTGTTCCAGCAGGGCGACCGGATCGGTGCCGATGTCGAGGAGTGGACGGAGGTCCACTGGGCCGACTTCGACGATGAGTGGTGGCGAGAAGAGATCACCCAAGGCCGCCATCAGCGCTCCCGGATCGACATCTTCATGCAGTACTGGCTCACCATGCGGCTGAGCGACGAGGTGAAGACCGAACAGGTGTTCCGGGTGTTCACGACCCACGCCGGACCCCACATGTCCGACGAGCAGAGCGCGGACAGACTGCTTCGCGAGTTCCGCAAAGACGCCGACACCTACCGAGCCCTGACCAACCTGCCGGAGGACACCGCCCAGGGCTCCTTCCACTCCCGCGTCATCGAGATGATGGGGCTGGCGGCGACCAGTCCATTGCTGCTGTGGTTGCTCTCGGACAACCACAAGGTGCCCGAGCGGCAGATCGAGATCGCGCTGCGCGCCCTGGAAAGCTGGGTGCTGCGGCGCACGCTGCTGCGGATGACGATGAAAGACGTCAACCGGATGATGGTCTCGATCCTCAGGTTGCTCGACCGTAGCGAGGTGGCCACCGCTGGCGATACGGTCCGCACCTTTCTGGCCGCGCAGACGACCGACACGCGGCTGTGGCCGTCCGACGAGCAGATGAAGTCGGAACTGCCCCGGCTGAAGCTGTACGGCTATCTACGCCAATCCCGGCTGCGCGTGGTGCTGGAGGCGATCGAGCGTAGATTGCGCACGGAGTTCCATGAGGACGTTGTGCTGCCGGCCAAGCTGGAGATCGAGCACGTCATGCCGCAGGCGTGGCACACGTACTGGAATCCCGAGCCGCGGCTCACTCCCGAACAGGCCGCCGACCGGGACTGGCGGATCCAGACCCTGGGGAACCTGACGCTGGTGACCAAGAGCCTGAACGGGGCGCTGTCGCACCGTCCCTGGACCGACACCCGGGCGAAGGGGCTCACCACGGGTGGCGAAGCGGGGCTCGGTAAGCGCAGCCTCCTGGAGAAGTACAGCCTGCTGGTGCTGTCGAAGAACCTCATCCACGACCACCCGGACGCGTGGACCGATGACGACATCCATGCGCGCGGGGTCGAGATGACCGCGCACCTGTGCGAGGTGTGGCCGGGACCGCCCTCGGACGTGACGCCGATCGAGGCGATCGAAGAGACCGGCGGCCCGGACCAGGCCATCGCACTTCCGCGCGTGGAATGGACAGAGAAGCAACTCACCGAGTTCGCGGCGTCCACAACCGACCTCACGCGGGGATTCCTCGACTACATCGCGGGCAACAAGGCCGGAGAGTTGTTCCTTGGAGGCGACCTGGAGGGATCGGGGTACGTCACCGGCCAGATCGCAGGCATTACCGGCGCGATGGCCCGCAAGACCTACCAGGACTACCAGCGCATCAACCCGCCTCTGGAGTTCGTCCACGCCAACGGCCGCTGGCACTACCGGATGGACCCCGCCGTCGCGTTACTCTGGCTGAAGATCCGCGGCTAACCGCCTCCAGTGCAACAACCGGCATGCCGAGGGCGGCTTGCACGTGAGCGCTAACCCGGCGAGCTTGGTTGCGGCATGAGAGGAGGCCAAGGGGCCCTCAAAGGAAGGTCCCCTTGGCCGTACTCGTGCCCGGTTAAGTTAAGTCTGGGTGGGTTCGTTCTCCTGTGTGGCCAGCCTTGTCTGGATGGCGAGAAGTCGTTCGGACTGCCATTTCATGGCGATGGCGGGTGCCGTGTAGAACGAGGCGCCCAGCAGTGCATACGCGAACTCCTCTCCGCCGAGCAAGTATCCGAGGATGGTCACGACGCTCATTCCTGGGAGGCCGAGGAGCACGACGGCGGTCGGCCTGGAACGCGCCGCGAAGTCCAGGAACCCCGCCCCGATACGGCACGGTGTGGCATAACGATGCCGAAGGAACTCCAAGATCCTCTCGGATCCGAGAATCTTGAACGACCCGATGAAGTTGCCGAGTGCTTCGAGGAGGAGTTCGGCGGGCAGGCGGCCCTGACGCTTGCTGTTCCTGAGGTCGGCAGTCCACTGCGTGTGGAGTTCGCTCCCGAGGGAGCCGCCGACGATGGCAGCTCCCAGAGAGTTGAGGAGCGTCGCGAGACGTTCACAGCGCGATGGCCTGATGCGACTCCACCATGCCCGCACGACCAAACGCTGGAGAATAAGTCCGGGCGTGCTCACCACGTGCTGCCGGATGGCGGCACCGACCTCGGGCCGGTCGTAGGTCGCAGCATCGATCTTGCGCAGCGTTCTGCCGAGTTCGAGGTTGAAAGAGGCACTCAGCAGAGCCGCGAGTGCCGAGCCTGCCCAGAACAGGAGCAGGTAACTCCCGTCGGGCAGGCCACCGTTCGCGTTCATCGGGCGGTTTTCCCTTTCTGATCATTGCCCGAAGACCGGTTTGGGAGGCAGCGCGGCAGACGGAGACAAGCCGGCCTTCGCCAGAGCCTCTCGGCGCGCGTGGACCGCAGCGCGTGCGCGCTCCTGGCCTTCGGACGTCAGCGTGTAGTACTTCCGTGGTGCTCCCGAGTCACGCGGCTCGCTCGGATCATCCCGGTTCTCCCACTGACTCCGCACCCAGCCCGCCCGTTCGAAGCGGATCAGGATCGGGTACACGGTGCCGGTTCGAAGCGCTGTCGCGGCGGCGATGGCCTGCCCGTACTGCCCTTTCTCGCTGTCATTCGCCAGCAGAACGGACAACACGGACAGCATCTGGTCGGTCATTCGCGTAAGCGGGCGGACCTCAGGTTCGCCGTCGCGAGTTGGTCTGGGGCTCGAAGAGGAGGACATCACGCCGCGCCCCCCTTCGACCCGGCAAAGAGGTGCTGGGCCCAGAACGCGGCGACCAGCGCAGCGAGCGTTGCCCGCGTCAACCGCATGCCTAGACCCGTCGCGGCCAAAGGCACCGCCCCCGCGAAAGGCGCCTTCGGGCAGACGCACGGTGCCAGCGCGCGTCCGTCCAATGCCTGGAGGTTCATTTGCCTGGTGTTCCTCTCCTCTTCTGCGGCCGGATTCTCACCAGCCGCCGAGCGCCGACGTCCGAGCGCTGCCCCCGCGGACCCCCCGCGATCAGCACCCGGCTCTCCTTCCAACCACGAGAATACATGTTCTCGATATATAGAGATAGGTCCTTCAGCGCTACTTGCCGCGCACCACTGCCGACCGGCTCTCGCACTACGCGCGGTCAGGTCGACGCCCTGACGCTCGCAGAACTGGCGGGAGACATCCCGGTCCGGCATTAGCGGATGCTTGTCTGCTGGCCCCCTGAGGGGAGTCGGCTGCAGGTAGAAGCCGCTCGATCGGGTGCTGCAGGACGGGTTCTAGATCGCGGCACGCTTCTGGTCACCGGTTCCGGGAGAGGACGGGGTGTGGGCTTTGCGTCGTCCGGGAGGCGCGTGGCAGGAGGCGCCCGGCGAGGGCGCGGACGTCGGCGAACAGGGTGGCTGGCGGTTGGTCCAGGTCGAGGGTGTGTTGGTGGATGGTGATGCCGGTGTGCCGGACGCGGTGGGCGGCGTGCGGGTGTTGCCTTTGGCGTAGATGAGGTGGCCGTCCGAGAGGCGGAGGGCGGTGCAGTAGGCGAGCATCTGGTACAGGTCGGCGTCGGGGAAGCCCTCGGGTCTTTCGGCCTTGTACTTGGCGTCGGCCACTGCCTGCGGGATGCCATCATCGGTGTAGTGGACGAAGTCGGGCACCATCCGGATCGCGTGGTTCTCGTCCAGGTGGTGGGTGGCTTGGAGCACGCAGTGGCCGCTGGTCGTGCTGAGCGCCTCGCGTAGGGAGACGGTGACGAACTCCTCGAAGACGCGTGCCATGTCGAGTAGGAAACCGCCGACGGTGGTGTTTCCGGGGCGGTGCTCTACGGAGGCGCCGCGCAGGACGAGTTCGGCGAGGCGCACCGCAGGCTGATAGCGGACGTTCAGCCGCGTGGGCCGCCACGCCGGTGGTTCGTGGCCCCGTCCGATCGGGGCGATGTCGGCCAGCCGGACGCGCAGCCTCAGCAGCCCCCGCGCAGCCCCCTTGGCACACCCGGCAGGCGGAGGAGCCGTTCGGTGGCGGTACGCAGGAGCCGGTTCTCGGCGATATCCGTTGTGTACTCGTCGCGAACGATCTCGACGGGTACAGCAGGTCGAGTCGGCCGCGGCCCACCTCGGTGATGTTGGCGGTGATGCGATGTCGAAGGTAGGCGGGCGCTATGGAGTGGCAGGCGGCAGCCTCTTCGGAGGTGATGAGGCTCGCCTGTCGAGCGGCCCGGGCTTGGCGGGCAATCACCGTGTCCGCGCCGAGCCGGACCGTGGCGAAACCCGGCCCTCGAATCCCACCGCTCTATCGGCACCAGCAGGCGGTCAGCAGCATGACAGCTGATCGCATCAACGGTCGACGCTTCGGCTGATGAATCCGGGCCCCCAGCGGCGTCCGGGCTCAGCCGTTCGGGCCGGCTCCGAAGCCGTATGCGGCGCTCGCGAACGCGATACTGGGGCAATGCAGGACTCGTGGGTACACGTTGGTCGGCTCTGGACCAACGGCGAACCGTTTCTCGCACTCGACGCCGCACTTCGTGAGGCCTGGCACGGCTTCAGCGACGACGAGTTCGACCGGATCGTCGAACTCGGCCCGCAGGAGGCCAGCATCCTCGTCGGCACCGGACGAGCAGCCCTCGTCGGCGGCGACGGGGTCGTCCGCGACGACAGTTGGATCGAGGTCTTCCAGGCGGCGAGCGGCACCGTCGCCATCGTGCAGGCCGACGGCGCAGACTATTCGGAAGCGCTGGCCAGAGCGCTTGACTACCCGACCGCACAAGACGAAGACGAAGACACGCTGAACCTGCACAGCGGCGCGCTCGCCATCTTCAGTGCCGCGGTCGACGGTGCCGGTCCGCATTCCGTGCCCCTGCTCGCGGCCCAGCCCGGACCAGTGCCGGCCGTTCACGGCCCGCCGTCTCGCGGTGTGGACCCGGGTCTCCTGTTGGCAACCGCGCACACCACCTACAAGATCAAGGTTCGCTGGTACACCGAACTCGACGATGACGACTGCTTCGCCCGGTGGCTCCTCATTCCAGTACAGGCCATGGGCTGAACAACGATCGGAGCGGATCCGCATCATCAACGGCATGAGCGAGTGTTCGCCGGGTGCCGGGGGCGGACCGAAAGCTCGGGCGACGAGCGGACGGCCGGCGGTGTGATCGTGCTCGCCGGGCCGGGCGCACGGCACCATGGGGGCATGGGCTGGGAGTTCGAGGACCGTGCCTCCGAGGCGCCGCACATCGACCGGGTGTGGCGCTGCCGGAGCTCCGGCGTCGCGGAGATGACGTCGCTGGCCACGGCGCACTGGACGTTCGTCGTATGGGAGGAGGCTCGGGCGGTCCACGCGGCGGTGCAGGGGCCGGAGAGCCGGGCCGGCCGCGCCCCGGTTCCCTGCGACGCGGAGTTCCTCGGTATCAGGTTCGCCCTGGGCACCAGCCTGCGGACGGTGCCCATGCACCGGCTGGTCGACGGCCATGTCCCGCTCGGCGAGGTGACCCGGCAGTCGTTCCTGCTGGCGGGCCACCGTCGGCCGCTCCCGGGCTATGACAACGCCGAGGACCTGGTGGCCTCCCTGACCGCAGACCAGGTCCTGGTCGGGGATCCGGTCGTCGACCGGACACTCGCCGGACGATCGGTCGACCTGACGCCCCGGTCGGTACGGCGGCACTTCCTAGCCTCGACAGGCCTCACCCCGCGGTCGGTCGGCCGGATCGAACGGGCCCGGAGCGCGGCGTCACTGCTCCAGGCCGGAACGCCGATCCCCGAGGTGGTCCATGCGCTGGGCTACTACGACCACCCGCACCTGGCCCGCTCCCTCGGCCGGTTCGTGGGCGCCACCGCGTCCGGGCTGCGCCTGCGCGCCTCGGGCCCGCTGTCCTTCCTGTACAAGCCGCAGGCCGGGCCCGCGTCCTAGGCTGCACGGACCGAAACCGATCAGCAAAGGAGCAGGCCGGTGCGTCCGCTCATCGCCCACATCTTCGTGACCCTGGACGGCGTCGCCGTTCCCGACGCCGTCATCGACACTCTCGCCGAACTCCGCGACGTCCAGGAGGTGACCACCCCGTTCTTCGAGCGCACGGCCGAGGAGGACGCGATGCTGCTCGGCCGGATCACCTACCAGGAGTGGGCCGACCACTGGCCCGGCATCAGCGGCCACCCGTTCGCCGACCACATCAACACCGTCCCCAAATACGTCGTCTCCACCACCCTGGACCGCGCCCCGTGGGGCACTGGCCCGGACGCGACGGTCCTGTCCGGCGATGCCGTCCAGGAGGTCGAGCGCCTCAAGAACCAAGACGGCGGCCCGATCGGCGTCCACGGCAGCCCCTCCCTGGTCGGCTCCCTGACACACGCGGGGCTCATCGACGAACTGTGCCTGGAGATCTACCCGCTGCTCGCGGGCACCGGCGCCCGGCTCTTCCCCGACGGCCGCCCACCGAAGCGGCTGCGACTGCTGGCCTCCCACACCACCTCCAACGGCGTGATCCTCACCTCCTACAGCAACCACCCCGCCTGACCGGGCCCCGGCCCGACGGCACCAGAGCATCGACAAGACCGACCAATGCAGAAAACCCGCCGACCCGGCCATCCCATCATCAGCAGACCCGCCTGTGGGATAACGGGCGGCGCGAGGAGGTGCTCGCCCTCAACAAGGACACCTACAACCGGCGCCGCCGGGTCCTTGGTGACGACCACGAACCGCTCGCCATCGCGCTGGTACAGCTGACGGAGCAGCGTGCTCAGCGGCTCGTCCCGGCCAAAGATCACCGCCGCCCCGTCCTCGGCGAACGCCTCCAGTCCCGGATACGGAGTGCGACCCGGATCCCACTCACGCTCCGGCGCCCGCGGCGGATTCCCCAGCCGCGCCGACACCGCCGTCAAGACGATGAACGCCACGGTCAGTACCCCGAGCCCGGGAACGGCGATCTTGTGCCGCAGGTCCAGCGGTAGCGGCGCGTCGGCACCGCCGGTCGCGTAGTTCGTCAGGATGCCCAGAAGGGCGAGCACGACCCGTGAGGGGACGGCGTGAAGGTCCGACCCGAACGGCTGCGGCCCTGGACGCCCGGGTGAGCGCTGCAGAGAGTACGACCAGGTCAGCCGTGCACACTCGCCAACTCAACGCCCTTGCCGTCGTTGCTGCGGGTTCGGCTGGCCTTGTGCCGGGTGGGGGTTTCGAGCGGCATGAGACCAGTGTCGGATGCGCGGCTGGACTTGCCAGCGGGGGTCCCCGCTTGGCTGAGTCACCTCTAGGGAGGCGGACGGGCGTGCGGTCTTTGCCTGTGGGGCCGGTGGAGTGCGGCGGATCGTCCGGGTCGGGGGACGGGACGACTCGCCGCTGCTCAGTGGTCGGGGGCGGCGCGGGGGTGCCGGGTGGTCAGTGCGTGTCGGCGGCGGCCTGGACGGCCGTCCACAGGGCCGCGCGGGTCACCCGGAGCACGGGCCCGTCCGGGTCCTTGCTGTCCCGCACCGCCACCGCGTCAGCCGGCTCGAACAGGAACGGAAGGCTCGCCGTCGTGCACGGGTACACATCGCCCTGATGATGGACCGCGCCATAGAACCTGCCGAGAGCCTTCTGCCGCTTCTCTGCGTCTGAGGAGCGCAGCGCCAGGAGGGTCGGGACCTCCTCGGCTGAGCCGTATGCATGCTCCATCGACGACCAGCCGATGTCGTGAAGTCCGCTGAACATAAGCGGCACTATGCCCGGCGGCACCGACACAGCGACCACCCCGGTAGCGAGACGGCACCCGGCTCTTTCTGGCGCAAAGACAGACCGGTGCCGCCATGCATGACCGGGACCGCAGAAAGTGGAGCCGGAATCATCCTCTGGAGCGCATGGTGAGCCGATCGGGACAAGGCCGCTTCAACGTTGCCCGCTACATCGGCGATGAGTTGATGCTGCTTCCTGGCCAGAAAGAAGCACGGCACCATGGCTGTAGTGGGCGCTGGAGACTGATCTGGTCCCTGCGGGGACGCGGTCGGCTCCTGATCGGCGGCGCGTACTCGGCTGGTGTCAAGATCCTGATGGATGGCCGTTTTCGGCCCGGCAATGGCTTGCGAAGCGTCTACATCGCTGTATGCCACCCGCCAGTATGGCTCTGGTGGACACCCTCCAGTTCGTCGATGCTATGACTGGCCGACTCGCATGGCCCAGTGCTGCACTTCTACTGGGGCTGATCTTCCGTCGGCCTGTATC
Source organism: Spirillospora sp. NPDC049024 (assembly GCF_040649235.1). NCBI lineage: Bacteria > Bacillati > Actinomycetota > Actinomycetes > Streptosporangiales > Thermomonosporaceae > Spirillospora > Spirillospora sp. NPDC049024. The sequence goes on along the minus strand of NZ_JBEZFD010000004.1, from coordinate 25,901 downwards.
CGCGCTCATAGAACGTGTACGGCGCCTGTCGTGGGGAGATGCCGAGGCGGAACTCGACGCCACCAAGAACGTCCAGGAAGCTGTGCAGGACGCGGCGCGTTACCATCTTCCCGAGCCTGATCCTGCTCAGAAGGAGCGAATCAGGAATGCAGTTCAGGAGGCCGTTAACCTCGGATTCACAAGCGGCCGTAAGACTGAAAGAGTTGCGGCCCCCGCTGTTCAGATCAAGTGGGATAGGGGTGTGCCTCATATCTTCCTCGGTGACTCGTCCGCTGAAGAGCACATGATTAGGCGTGTTGTCGCACGGCTTAAGAGAGCCGAAACCGTCCGCGAGGAAGTGGAATAACAAGGCTTTGCCTGGTATTGCAGCAAGCCTATAATCGCCACTCCGTTGACAGATTCGCCTTGATGACGCGGTCGCCGACGGGTTCTGGTATTTCTGGCTTACTGATGTCGCCAAGCCGCAGCGCATACCTCTATCCAGGTTGCGAGGTCGGGCACATTATTGATCGTGAGCAGTGAGTATGGCGGGGAACCGTCCAGTGGCGTGACATCCTCGAACGCGTGGTCTGGTGCGAAGAGAAGGAGCCGACCATCGTCCCGATGCGCCAGTGTGAGGTTCCCGTTGGCCTCTACGGCGACGGCGTAGTACTCAACTGGGTTGATGGAGACCTTCAGATCGTCGCCTTCCCAGAGCCACGCGTAGTCGGCAAGGACGTCTGAGACTCGTACACGTGTCGCCTGGGCCGTGAGCACTTGGTTCTGGTTGCACCACCAGGTGCTGGGTTCACCGAATCTCTCGACGATTCCGCCGCAGAGCCTCCAGAAGCTCATGTGCGCCTTCGGAAAAGACCCGCCGGCCACATTTTGGGGCGGGCGGCAGAGCCATCCCCGTCGACCGTCCGGTGGTCCCCACGCCAGCAACTCGTACGCCGTGTCTCCGACGAGGATCGGGGTGAGAGTCGTCGAGTCGAGCAGTGCGGACAGTTCAGGCAGGTCTTCGGCCGATCCGCGGGTCCACGGCTGTACCTCGCCCACTACGACGTTCTCGCCGGGTTGGAGGAACCATGGAACCTCCTGGAGGAACAGCTCCCAGTCGCTCATGCTCCGATGATGGCAGGCCCGCTCTTGCCCACACCGACCAGGAAGCCCGCGAGGTCGCCCATCGGCTCCTTGGGACGCCGCACGGGTCTCAGGTGAGCAACTTCAGCCTGCTGCGGCACGCTGGGCGGTGCCGAGACGGGTGGTTGACGGCGCGTGCGCCGGCGAGGGGCGTTCGGCTGCCGGTACAGCAGAGTCGGGTCCGGCATCTCGCCGAGTCGCTCGCTTGTGGCGACCGCCGGTGAGCCGGGGGACGGCAGGAACGGGAGAAGGCGCTCGTAGACGGCGTAGGCGTCGGCCGGCCGCTGTTCGGGCTTCTTGGCGAGCAGATCCAGGACCAGCTTTTCCAGTTCTGGCGATACATCCGAACGCAGCTCGCGTAGCCGCTCGGGTGTGGCGGTGAGGTGCTGCTTCCAGAGTTCGTACTGGCCATCGCCAATGAAGACTGGCGCGCCCGACAAGAGTTCGTGCAGGACACAGCCCAGCGCGTACAGGTCGCTCTGCGGGGTGACCTGAGCGGCGTCGACCTGTTCGGGGGACATGCAGCGGCTGGTCCCCATCGGGCTGCCCGTAACCGTGATCTTGGTGATGTCGCGGCGGAGGATCGCGGCGATGCCGAAGTCGAGGACCTTGACGGTGCCGTCGTCGGTCACCAGGACGCTGTCGGGTTTCAGGTCGCGGTGGACGACCGGAATCGCGTGCGCGTGGGACAGGACGGTGGCGATCTGCGCGCCGGGTCGAACACCAGGGCCGATGAGGATGGAATCACCTCGATGATATTGCCTAGCGTGGTCAATGCTGGAGGAAGGGGGAAGGGCTGACTGATCGAGTGGAGAATCTTGCGCTTGGGTTTGATGCGGCAACTGGGCAGGGTGTCGAAGGGCAGGGGTAACAGCTCCCTTCCTGCCTGGCCCTTGATGCTGCCTGAGTCAATGATGTGCCGTCCACTTCTGGGGCGCCTGACGGGTCAGCTCCCGGGCGGTCTCCAGTTGGCCGGTATCGGTCATGCTCAGAGGCAAGATCAAGAGTAGGATTCTTGTCGTTTGACATTGACGATTTCCTGTTTACGAGAATCTGGTCAATCCGCCAAGTCGAACGGCACGGGGGTAGCGGGCACTGCCCGCAAAGGGGGCAACAGAAGGCGATGCTCGAAATAACGTTGTTGCATGCCTTGTATGCAGTTCATAAGCATGGGTCGCTCAGTAGTGCAGCGGAAACTCTCCACATTACGACTTCTGCGGTATCTCAGCGGATCGCCAAGTTGGAGCGTGAGACCGGCCAGCGGATGATTGAGCGTCTTGGCCGCGGAGTACGGCTCACTGACGCAGCGGTAATCCTCGTAGAATACGCCGAACGCATCCTGTCGTTGGTCAATGAGGCCGAAGCGGCTCTGGACGGGCATCGTGGTGCGATCGCCGGACAACTTTCCATCGCCGGGTTCTCCACCGCCGTCCGAGGGCTGCTGCCACCGGCGATCATCGCACTGAGGGAAAAACATCCGAAACTGCGACTGAAGATCTGCGAGGACGAGCCCGACGTGTCGATTCCGCTGTTGGTGCGCGGCGACGTCGACATCGCGGTGGTCCAGGATTGGTTCAACGCCCCGCTCGACCTGCCTGAGGGGCTGATGAAGGCGTCGCTCCTGGACGATGTCGCCGACGTGGCGCTGCCCGCCCAGAACCCCTTGGCCCAACGGCACATGCTGGAACTGGACGATCTGACCAACGAGAACTGGATCACCTGGACGCCGGGCTCGGTCTGTCACAGTTGGCTGATGCAGACCTTCCGCGCACGCGGCGTCGAGCCCCATGTGGTGCATACCGCTGCCGACTACTCCACCCAGTTGGCGCTGGTCTCGTCCGGCCTCGGCATCTGCTTGATCCCGAGGCTCGGCCGGGAACCGGTGCCGCCCGGGGTGCGCGTGATCGGTGTTCGGCCGCTGCTCAGCCGACATGTGTACGCGGTGTGGCGGCGTGAATCGGCGCGTCGGCCCGCTATTCTCGCCGCCACCGACGCGCTGGTCGAAACGGCCCTGCCCACGGAGTTGAGCTACAACACCAAGACCAACTTTCCGGCTGAGGCGCCGGTCTCCAGCAGCTGATGGGCAGCCGGCGCTTCGGCGAGTTGCAGGTCTCGCCGGACACCGACCTTCAAAGCGTCCTCGGCGATCCAGCGGAACAGGTCGTCACTGCGCGCGCGCAGTTCGGCGGGGTCGGTGATGTGGTGCTGGAGGTTGGGCCTAGTCAGGAAGACCGAACCGGCCGTGTTCAGCCGCTGCGGGTCTAAGGGCGGCACCGCGCCGCCGGCTTGGCCGTAGAGGGCCAACACCCCCCGCGGCCGTAACGCGGCCAAGCTCGCCTCGAACGTCGGCCCGCCGACGCCGTCGTAAACGGCCGCGACGCCGTGTCCGCCGGTCAGCTCGCAGACCTGTGCGACCACATCGGCGTCGCGGTAACGGATTACGTGATCGGCTCCGGCGGCCTCTGCCAGCCGTTGCTTCTCCTCGGTTGAGACAGTGCCGATCACACGCCCCCCGAGCAGCCTGACCATCTGTGTGAGCATGAGCCCCATCCCGCCCGCTGCCGCATGGACCAGCACCGTGTCGCCGGGCCGCACCGCGTAGGTGTCGTGGGTGAGATAGTGCGCGGTCATCCCCTGTAGGAGTGCCGCGGCGGCGGTTGTCAGATCGATGCCGTTCGGGATCGCGACCAGGCGGTCGGCGGGAACGACGGCGCGCTCGGCGTATGCGCCGGGCAGGTTGACCCAGCCGACTCGGTCGCCGGGCCGGAACCCGGCTCTGTCTGCGCCCGGGCCGACGGCTGCGACGACGCCCGCGCCCTCCACCCCGGCCACGTAGGGCAGTGGCACCTGGCAGACGCCGCTGCGCTGGTAGACATCGATGAAGTTGACGCCGGCCGCGGCCACCTCGACCAGCACTTCGCCCGGACCGGGCCGCGGATCCGGCAGCCGCACGGACCGGAGCACGTCGGGCGGGCCGTGCTCGGCGAAAACGATCGCCCGCATGCTCAGCCGAGCTCCGAATCGGCCCCGGACAGCCGCCGGAACTGCTCCTGCGACAACTCCAGGCCGGCCGACGCGACGTTCTCGGCCAGGTGGTCGGCTGAGCTGGTGCCCGGGATAGGGATCATCACGGGGGAGCGGTGGAGCAGCCAGGCAAGGCAGACCTGGGCCGGAGCAGCTCCCAACTCCCCGGCGACCTCGGCGATAACGCCGGACGGGCCGACCAGCGAGCCCGAGGCGATCGGCACCCACGGGATGAAGGCGATGCCCTCACGTTCGCAGTAGTCGAGTACCGCCTCGTGCCTGCGGTCGGCCAGGTTGTAGAGGTTCTGCACGCTGACCACCTCGATCTGTCGACGGGCCAATTCGATCTGTTCGACCGTTACCTCCGACAGCCCGATGTGACGGATCTTTCCCTCCCGCTGGAGCTGTTCGAGCGCGCCGAACTGCTCTTCCGTGGGGACCGCCGGGTCGATGCGGTGCAACTGGTACAGGTCGATGCGGTCCAGCCGGAGGCGGCGCAGGCTGAGTTCGGCCTGCTGGCGGATGTATTCGGGACGGCCGAGGGGCCGCCATTCGCGGGCGCTCGGCCGGCTCTGCCCGACCTTCGTGCCGATGACCAGCTCCTCAGGGTAGGGATGCAAGGCGTCGGCGAGCAGCTCCTCATTGGCACCCGGACCATAGGAGTCAGCGGTGTCGATGAAATCGACGCCCAGTTCGACCGCCCGTCGCGCGACCTTGACGGCGGCCTCGCGGTCGGCCGGAGGGCCCCATACTCCGGGGCCGGTCAGGTGCATGGCACCGAAGCCAAGGCGGTGGACGACGAGATCGCCGCCGATGGTGAGGGTGGAGTCGTGCATTGGACTTTCCTCCTGACAGAGAGTGTCGGGGAAATTTCATTCTGCCAAGAAAGGTCTTCATTCAGGAGATCGGATGCGGCTGCGGGACATGAAAGATTCTTAACCACGGCCTCCGGTGTGGCTTAACTCTGGCTCCGGAATCAAGAGCTCATGGATCGGGATCCCCCTCGCGGCCGTTCAGGAGTGCTTGAGGCAACCCCTGTACGGCGTCGGAGAGGCCGGATCGATGCTGTAGTGCCGCAATAACTTCCGTCCTATTTTGACGGCGTGTTCTGGATGCGTCGCGCTCGGTAGTTGACCGTTTCCGTTGAATCGGTTAGGTCTGCTGTACCCGACACTCAAAAATCTCTTATCTTCTAATGGTGGCCGGGATGATCTCCCTGTTGACGCCGTCATTGGGTGGTGTGTATTAATCATTTGCATCCCCGCGAGAAAGTCGACGCAACGGCGGCCAAGACATCAGGTCCTGCCGGCCAACCCTCCAAGCTCCGGGAGAGAGAATGGCTGTTCGGAAGCTCACGATCGGCGAACACATCGTTTCGGACGACACCGACGCATATGTCATCGCGGAGATCGGGCACAACCACGAAGGTGATTTGAACAAGGCGCGGGAACTGGTCGTGCGTGCTGCGGAATCCGGTGCCAGTGCGGCCAAATTGCAGAAGCGCGACAACAGGTCGCTCTTCACCGCCAGCATGTACAACGAGCCCTACACCGGCCGCAACAGCTACGGCCCGACCTATGGAAAGCACCGCGAGGCGCTGGAGTTCGGCCACCACGAGTACACCGAGCTGGCCAAGCTGGCCAAGGAGGTGGGGATCGATTTCATCTCCACGGCGTTCGACTTCGCCAGTGTGGACTTCCTGGCCGAGCTGGACGTGCCGGCCTTCAAGATGGCCTCGGCTGACCTGACCAATACGCCGCTGCTGGCGTACGCCGCCAAGACCGGTAAGCCGCTCATCATCTCCACTGGCGGCGCGAACATGGAGGACGTTCGGCGTGCGGTCGACACCATCCTGCCGATCAACCCCGAGCTCGCCGTGCTCCAGTGCACCGCGGTCTACCCGGCCGGGCCCGCCGACCTACACCTGTCGGTCATCGAGACGTTCCGCCGCGAATTCCCCGAGGTCGTGGTCGGTTTCTCTGGCCACGACCTCGGTACCGAGCTGAGCATGGTGGCCTACGCGCTCGGGGCCCGGGTCGTGGAGAAGCACTTCACGCTCGACCGCGCCCGTCCGGGCAGCGACCATCACTTCTCCCTGGAGCCGGCGCACCTGACCAAACTGGTGTCGGGGCTGCGAGAGGCCCGCAAGGCGCTCGGACGACAGGAGAAGCGGCAGATGCCGTCCGAGGCCGCCGCGTTGCGCAAGATGGCCAAGAAGCTGGTGGCCGCACGCGACCTGCCCGCTGGTCACGTGCTCAGCGAGCGCGACATCGCCATCAAGTCGCCGGGCGACGGGCTGCGGCCGTACCTAATCGGGGAGTTGGTGGGCCGGACGTTGACCGATCAGCTGGCCGCCGACACCGATTTCACCTTCGACGTCGTCGCCTGACATGGCCGACCAGTCATCCGGTGGGACCACCGCACCCTCCGGTCCGGGCATCGATCTGACCGGCGAGACCGCCGTCGTCACTGGAGTGCTGGGCAAGCTCGGACCGGTCTGGGCAGGTGCCTTGCTCGACGCGGGCGCCCGCGTCGTAGGGCTCGACCTGAGCACCGATGCGCCCCCCTCACTGAAGGAGCACGGGCCGGACCGGCTTCTGCTGCTCGAATCCGATGTCACGGTGCGGGATGAACTCGCGAAGGCGCTGGCCGAGTGTGTGGACGCCTTCGGGCCGCCGACCGTGCTGATCAACAATGCGGGCATCGACCGGCCCCCGGCCGCCGACGGAGACAGTTGGCGCTTCGGGGACATCCCGGACGAGGTGAGTACGGCCATCGTCGACGTCAACGCGCTCGGCGTGCTGCGCGGGTGCCAGGTGTTCGGCAGCGAGATGGCGCGGCGCGGCCGCGGCTCGATCATCAACATCGGATCGTTGTACGCCGCGATGGCGCCCGACCCTCGGCTGTACGAGCACCTGGCCCAGGACCCGCCGTTCCTCAAACCCCCCGCCTACGGCATGTCCAAAGCCGGTGTATGCGCGCTGTCGCGCTATCTGGCGGCTCTCTGGGGACGGCAGGGCGTGCGCGTCAACACGCTCTCGCCCGGCGGGGTGAGCGGCGGGCAGGACCGGCGGTTCCGGGAGCTGTTCGGCGCGCGCACGCCCATGGGCCGGATGGCGCGGACGGACGAGCTGGTCGGGCCGCTGCTGTTCCTCGCCTCGGGCCTCAGCAGCTATGTGAGTGGCACCGAACTGCTCGTTGACGGCGGCTATTCGTGCTGGTGACGACATACCCGGAGGATGTCTTGCAATGGTTGCCGACCGGCGAGTTCGACCGCGTGCTCGGCGGTATCACCGATCGCCATGAGCGGCTGCGCGCTTTCTCCGCGCTCAGCCGGTTCAACACCCTCTACATGGTCATGAAGGCGGGGTCGGGCCATCTCGGGTCCAGCTTCAGCGCTGCCGACCTGGTCAGCTGGCTCCTGCTGGACGAGCTGGCTGACGACGACGTGTTCTTCTCCTCCAAGGGGCACGATGCCCCTGGCCTCTACGCCGCGCTCATCGGGCTCGGCCGACTGGAGGAAGAGCTGGTGCACCGGCTGCGGCGGCTCGGCGGGTTGCCCGGCCACCCCGACGTCCGGACGCCCCACATGCCCTTCAATACCGGTTCGCTCGGTATGGGCATCTCCAAGGCCAAGGGCCTCATCCTGGCCAACCGGATGCTCGGACTCGACCAGCGCGTGTTCGTGCTGACCGGGGACGGTGAACTTCAGGAGGGGCAGAACTACGAGGCCCTGGGCGGCACCGTCAACGCGGGCATGGGCGAACTGACGGTCATCGTCGACCATAACGGCATCCAGTCGGACACCTGGGTGCGCGATGTCAATGACCTGGGAGATCTCGAAGCCCGGTTCGCCGGGTTCGGCTGGGCGGTGCTGCGTTGCGACGGGCACGACTTCGACCAGATCGGCAAAGTGTTCCGGCAACGCGCCGAGCGGTACGCCGACCGCCCGGCCGTCATCATCGCCGACACCGTCAAGGGCGGCGGCTGCTCGGTCTTCGCGGCGACGTCCATGGCGCCGAACGAGTGGCGTTACCGCTTCCACAGCGGCGCGCCCGCCCCCGAGGTCTACGAGCAGGCCCGCGACGAGTTGCTCGCGTCGGCCGACGCCGTCGTAACCCGCAACGGGCTGGCAGCGCTCACGCCGCGGAGATCCGACGAGCGTCCGCTGGACAAGGCGACCGGCCCATCCCTGCCCGACGTCTACGGCCGAGCCCTGGTCGACGTCGCGCTTCGGGACGAGCGGATCGTGGCCATGGACGCCGACCTGGTCCTGGACACCGGCCTCATCCCCTTCATGGAAAGGCTGCCGGAGCGGTTCATCGAGTGCGGGATCGCCGAACAGGACATGGTCTCGATGGCCTCCGGCCTCGCGGCGCGCGGCCTGGTTCCGTTCGTCCACTCGTTCTCATGCTTCCTGCATGCGCGTCCGAACGAGCACATATACAACAACGCCACCGAGGGACGCCGGGTGGTCTACGTCGGGTCGCTGGCGGGGGTGTTGCCCGCCGCGCCGGGGCACTCGCACCAGGCCGTCCGGGATGTGTCGGCAGTCGGATCCGTGCCGGGCCTGGTCGTCGTCGAGCCGGCCGGCCCACAGCAGGTGCGCGCGGCCGTCGAGTACTGTTCGTCCACCTCCGACAGTGTCTACCTGCGGCTGGTCAGCGCGCCGGTGCCGCCCGAGGTCGTCGCGATGGACGCGGACACCTCCGGTGCGGCGTCGTTGGAGGTCGGACGGGGGACAGTGGTGCGCGAGGGCGGGCCCACCGTCGCCATCGGTGCGGGTCCGGTCGTCCTCGGCCAACTCCTGCTCGCCGCCGAGACCGCCGAGACCGCCGACCTGACGGTGGTCAACCTGCCCTGGCTGAACCGAGTGGACCCGGACTGGCTGGCCGGGCTGGCGGCCCACGCCGAGCGCATCGTCGTTGTGGAGAACCACTACACCCACGGGGGACAGGCAGACCTCGTCGCCCGAGCCCTACTCGAACTCGGGTTGCCGGACCCGCCTCGCTTCCAAGGCGTCGGACTCACTGAGGTCCCCGCGTGCGGCACCCCCGACGAGGTCCTCTCCGTCCATGGCCTGAGCGCCGCTCGGCTGGCCGACACCCTCACCCGCGCCTAAGGAGGCACCAGGTGGAAACCGTCTACAACGAGTTGAACCGTCCGCCGCAGAAGCTGATGGACGCGTTCCGCGAAGTGCTCAAGGAGTACAGCCCGAGCTGCCTGGTGACCGACGCCCGCCGTCGGGTGGGCGCGATCGGCGGGCTGCTCCCGGTCAGCCCGCACCACAAGATCGCCGGTCCGGCGCTGACCGTGAACCTGTCGATCGACGACTTGGTCGACTGCATGCCGGTGCTGGCCAAAGCGCAGGCGGGCGATGTCATCGTCGTCGCCTGCAGGGGTGCGTGGGAGACCGCGATGTGGGGTGGGCTGATGTCCACCCTGTCGCAGAAGGCGGGTGTCGCGGGAGGCGTCGTGGACGGCGCCATCCGCGACGTGGACGAGATCCGCGACTTGGACTTCCCCGTCTGGTACCGCGGCACCGTGCCCCGCCCGTCGCCCACCGCGGTGCACGACCGCACCGAGCCGGTCCAGGTGAACGTCCCGGTGGTGGTCCGCGGCCAGGTCATCAACCCCGGCGACATCATCGTGGCGGACGAGAACGGCATTGCGGTCGTGCCGCCCGCGCTCGCCGAAGAGACCCTGGAACGCACCCGTGTCCAGATCGACAAGGAACGGGTGATCCGGGAGAAGATCGCGTCTGGTGCGAGCGTGTCGCAGTTGCTCGCGGAGTTCGGGCACCTGTGATGCGCGTCTACGTCACCGGAGCGAACGGCATGCTCGGCAGCGCCCTGCTCAGGGCGCTGCCGGGGGGCTGGGCCGCACTCGGGGTCTCTCGCGAGGACTTCGACATCTGCGACGCCGACGTGGTCGTCAAGTCCATCGAGGCGTTCGCGCCGGACGTGGTGGTGCATGCCGCCGCCAACGCCATCGTCGACGACTGCGAGCGCCGTCCTGCCGACGCCTTCCGGGTGAACCTGCGCGGGACCCGCAACGTCGCCGCCGCCTGCCGCCAGGCCGGTTCCCGGCTGGTCTACATCTCGAGCGACTACGTCTTCGACGGTGCCGCCGTGCCGGCAGGCGGCTACCGCGAGACCGACCTGCCCAACCCATTGAGCGTGTACGGGGTGACGAAACTGGCGGGCGAGCGGATCAGCGCGGCGGTCGAGGGCCATCTGTCAGTGCGCACTTCCTGGCTGTTCGGCGGCCGGGACGAGGTCACTGACCAGGTACTCGCACTAGTCCGCCGGGTGGAGCGAGGCGAGCGTGTCAGGCTCATCGACGACCAGTTCAGCGCTCCCACCTACACCGAGGACCTCGCCCGCGCGTTGGTCTTCCTCCTGCGACGCCGGGCCACCGGCACCGTCCACGTCGCCAACCGGGGCCGCGCGAGCTGGTACCAGGTCGCCGACGTGGCACTGGGGCCCGGTCACCGGGACCGTGCTGAGCCGATGCCGCTGGACGAGTGCGGGTTCCGTGGCGAGCGGCCGCGCGACTCCACGCTGGCAACCGACCGACTCGACACTCTGGGATTCACAATGCCGACCTGGCAGGACGCCGTACGCCGGTTCACCGGCCGGCTGCCCGTCGGACACGGCTGACGGGGAAGGAGGCACGATGACGGACCGACGGCACATCTGGCAGACCTGGTCGCGAACCGTGCGCTGCCGCCCGGACCGGTGGGTCACCCCACGGGTCGAGGGCCAGCTCACCGAGGCGGTGCGCACAGCCGCCGAGCAGGGTTTGGGCGTCCGCGTCGCGGGCTCCGGCCACTCGTTCAACCAACTCGCCTGCACCGAGGACATGCTCCTGGACCTGTCCGGCTACACCGGGGTGCTCGACATCGATCGCCGGGCCGCGACGGTGACGGTGCGCGGGGGCACCCGGCTGGCCGAGATCAACGCCGCGCTCGACCGCGCGGGCCTGGCGCTGGCCAACATCGGCACGCTCGACACCCAGACGGTCGCCGGCGCGATCTCCACCGGCAACCACGGCACGGGCATCACGCACCGGCCGTTCTCCGACCAGGTGTCGGCGCTGCGACTGGTCACCGCCGAGGGAACCGTGCTGTGCCTGGAGGAGGAGTCCGAGCTCATGCGTGCCGCGCGCACCTCGCTCGGCACCCTCGGCGTGATCAGCACGGTGACACTGCGCTGTGTCACGCTCTTCAACCTCCGTAGCGTTCCCGGCGCCGAACAGCTCGACGACATCCTGGACCGCTTCGAGGAGTGGGCGCACAGCGCCGACCACGTGTCCTTCAACTGGCTGCCGTGGACCGAGGAGGTCTTCACGCGAGCCTGGCATCGGACCGATGAGGTCCCGACCCGCAGCGCGGTCCGACAGCGGTATGCGACCACCGTGGATGAGATGCGCTGCGGACTGGCGGGCCTGGCCGGACAGCGGCGGCCCACCGCCGTTCCCTGGGCCAAGCGCTTTCTCGCCTCCGGCGTTCCCGCCGAGTACGTGGACGTCGGCCACCGGGTTTTCAGCTTTCCCCAACCGGTCCGCTTCCTGGCGTTGGAGCACGCGCTGCCGCTGGAGAACGTGCCGGCGGCGCTCCGTGAACTACGGGTGGCGCTTCGGCGCTTCGGCGCGTACTCGCCTTACTCGGTGCTGGTGCGCGTGGGCGCGGCCGATGATTCGCCGCTGAGCCCCGCATATGGTCGTCTGACCGGATACGTCAACCTGACCGTTCCGCGGACTGCCCGCTATACCGAGATCCTGCGCACGGCCGAACACCTGCTGCGCGACCTGGACGGGCGTCCGCACTGGGGCAAGGCTCACACCGCCACCGCCGAGGTGCTGCGGCCGCGTTACCCCGAGTGGGACCAGTTCCAGACGATACGCGGCAAGCTCGACCCCACCGGGATGTTCAGCAACGAGTACATCGGCAGGGTGCTCGGCCCGGTGGACGCGGCCCAGCAGGTGTACGCATGAGAAGGGCGCTGTTCTTCGACTTCGACGGGGTCATCTGCGACACCGAGCGCGCCGCCAACCGGTCGTGGCAGGAGCTGTACGCGCGGTTGGGGTTGGAGTTCCCCGCGACCGTGTGGGCGGCGATGGCCGGGCACGCGAACGGCCAGGACGTGGCGATGGCCGATGTCGCTGCCCGGATCGGGCGTCCGCTCACCGGAGACGAGATCGCCTGGCGGCTGGAGCGCAAGCAGCGGCTGGCGGACGAAGAACCGGTGCGGCCCTGCGTCGCGGTGATCCTCGCGGCGGCCGCCCGCAGCGACCGGTATCTGGCGGTGGTCTCCAGCTCCCGCGAGTCGTGGGTGGGCGGCCATCTCGATCGGCTCGGACTGCGCGACGGGTTCGACCTGATCGTGACCGGCGATGGGCGCATCCCGAGCAAGCCCGCTCCCGACCTGTACCTGCACGCCCTTGCGTGCTCCGGCCTGCCGCCGGAGACGGTCACCGTCATCGAGGACTCGCCGCCCGGCGTCGCGGCGGCCCGCGCTGCCGGGTTGCGGTGCGTGGCCGTACCCAACGCGGTCACCGGCGCGGCGGGACTCGGGGCTGCCGATGCGATGCTGGACCCCGAAGCTCCCGACCTGGCGGTGGTGGGTCTGGCCGAGGTGATCGCGTGACGCTCGATTCGCTGGCCTCCCCGCAGGCCGGGCACCCGCGCTGGATCTGGCGCAACGGCGAATTGGTCCCGTGGGAGCAGGCGACCGTGCACGTCAACGCGGTCGGGCATGCTTCGGTCGCGGCGGTGTTCGAGGGCGTCAAGGCATACCTGGCCGACGATGGGCGGCGGCTGTTGGTGTTCCGGCTCGACGACCACATGCGGCGGCTCGCCGACTCGGCGCGGATCTGCCGGTTGGAGCTCCGCCACACACCCGGGGAGTTGGGCCGCGCGGTACTGGATCTGCTGCGCGCCAACGAGTGCCACGATGACACGTACCTGCGCCCCTGGGTGTTCCCCTCCGGGATCATCCGCGAGCAGATGGTGCCCGCGGGCAGCGCCTGTGAGGCCGTCATCGACAGCTGGCCGTTCCACGCCCGTCCGCCCGCCGCCGAGGGGTGCAGTGCGGCGGTGAGCTCATGGTCGCGCATCGGCGACGCGTCCATGCCGCCGCGCGTCAAGGCCTTCTCCAACTATCACAATGGCCGGCTGGCGGCGATCGAGGCGCGGACCAACGGCCACGACTGGCCGATCCTGCTGAATGAGAGGCACAAGGTCAGCGAGGGTCCTGGATCCTGCGTGGCGCTCGTCCGCGACGGCACTGTCATCACCCCCTCGCTCACCAGCGGCGTGCTGGACAGCCTCACCCGTGCCACGGCCCTGGACCTGTTGGCGGACCTCGGCGTCCCTGTCGAGGTCCGCGAGGTGGATCGCACCGAGCTCTATCTCGCCGACGAGCTGTTCTTCATGGGCACCGCTTGGGAGATCTTGCCGATCACGACGATCGACGGGCTGCCCGTGGGAGACGGCAAGCCCGGAGATCTCACCCGATGTCTCGCCGACGCCTACCGAGCGACGGTGCGCGGTGTGGACACCCGGCACCCTGAATGGCTCACCGAGCTGCCGGTTTAAGCGTCACTGGAAGATGCAGCCCAGAAACATTCACGCCCCAGCCATCGATTCGCGGCGCATCACCGTCGTATCTTCGAATCGTGGCCAATTCCCTGGGAAGGCGGCGGAAAATTGAGCATTCTCGTTCTGCATAAAAAGAATCTGAGTCGGCGTCGCCATTTGGACCGAGCCCGACAGTACGCGCGCGACAACGGGCAGCGGCTGATTCTTATCATGAAGGATCCCACCTGGGAGAAGGAGTACGTCGACCAGGTGGTCCTCGCCGATACCTCCAGCATCGACGACACCCTGGCCGCCGCGCGCGGCCTGGTCGAGCCGGTGGACGCGGTGCTGACCTTCGCCGAGGCTCCCGTCCCGGCGGTGGCTCGGGTGGCCGCCGACCTGGGCCTGCCGGCCGTGCCTGAGCGCACCGCGTCCCTGGCCCGCGACAAGTACGCGATGCGCACCGCCGTCGGCGACCGGTCGGGACAGCCGCGGTTCGCCTTGGCGGCGAACGTGGCCGAGGCCCGCCGGGTGGCGGACTCGATCGGCTATCCGCTGGTGCTCAAGCCGATCATCGGGACCGGCAGCATGTACGTGCGCAGCGTCGCCGACGACACCGAGCTGGAGCGGCACTTCGAGACGGTGCGGCGCGGCTCCTGGGAGAGTCTCGACTACGACCCGTTGTACGTCCGGGCCAAGGAGGAGTACGGCGGCGCGCTGCTGCTGGAGGAGTTCGTCCCAGGAACCGAGATCAGCGTCGAGTCGGTGGTGTCGGGAGGGCGTACGACATCGTTCGCCATCCATGACAAGCCGCTGCCGACCGGGCCGACCTTCGAGGAGGTCTACGCCTGCACGCCCACCCGCCTGCCGCGCGAGACCGTCGAGCGGCTCTACGAGGCGACGGCCGCCGTGCACCGTGCGATGGGCATCGAGGTCGGTGTCACGCACGTGGAGTTCCGGCTACGCGGCGAGGAGCCGGTGCTGCTGGAGGCGGCCGCCCGCATGGGCGGCGGGCCGATCTACCGGTCGGTCCAACTCAGCACCGGGGTGGACATGGTGGAAGCCGCGCTGGACTTGTCGCTGGGTCGCGAGCCGGTTGTCGCGCCCCGCGCCGAGCCGGTGGCGGTGGGGTTCCGCAACATCTTCCCCGATCGTGCCGGGGTGCTCGCCGCCATCCACGGGCTCGCCGAGGCCAAGGCCGATTCGCGCATCGATGAAATCGAGATCTACAAGCGGATCGGTGAATATCTAAAAGTCCCCCCGCAGACCTTCCAGGGGCACGGCCATCTCATTTTCACGGCCGACTCCACTGGTCGTCTCGACGAGGTCTTCGAGGAATTTCGCAGACTCGTCCGGCTAGAGGTCGCCGATTAGCCGGACTTAACCGTCCGAGAGAGAGCGATCATGAAGGATCACATGCGCTTCGTTCACCGCCGGATAGAGGACGAACCGCGCGACCTGTTGAAGAAGGAGACCGAGGAACGGGTCGCCGAGAGCGACCTCGATCCCGACCGCGACACCGAGATCCTGGCCCGGATCGGCGCCTGGGCGCTACGGCGGACGCTGCCGTCCGAGGTGCTGGGAGCCCTGGAGGGGTTCTCCGCCTCAGGCAACCACGCCCTGCTGCTGAGCAACCTCCCGCGTCCGGAAGCGCCACCGACACCGGTGCACGGCTTCGCTGACGAGAGGCTTCTGGCCGTCACCAACGCCCTGCACCTGGGGCTGATCCGGCTGCTCGGTCTCAGCCCTTATGCGGTGGGTTACGAGAACCGGGGTCGCCTCATCCGCAACGTGGTGCCGAATCCCGAGGCCACCGGCACCGCCAGTTCGTGGGGTTCGGACTCGGAGTTCTTCTGGCACACCGACAACCCACACCTGCCGTTCGGCGGCCCGGACGTCAACCCTCGCCCGTACGTCCCGCGCTATCTGACTTTCTGTGTCGCCCGCAACATCGAAGAGGTGCCGACCGAGGTCATGGCGCTGGAGACCGCCCTGGACCGGATTCCCGAGAAGACGCTGAAGGTCCTGGCCGCGCCAGTGTTCGAGGTCGCCGCGCCCGAGTCCAACGATCTGGCCGACGACGGAGAGCGTCGCATCTATGGCCGCACCGCCGTGCTGGAGCTCGACGGCGATGACGGACCGCGGGTCCGCTACGACCGGGGCACCACCCGGGGACGCGACGAGGCCGCGGACTCGGCGTTGGACACGTGGGCCGCCGCGCTCGCCACGGCCCCGTGCTGGCGGCCCGTGCTGCGGCCGGGGCACTTCCTGATCTTTGACAACTATCGCGTCGTGCACCGGCGGGACGCCTTCGAGCCGGCGCCCGACGACCAGGCCCGGTGGCTGCGCCGGTGCTACGCCAGTTAGACGAGGAGACAAGAACATGTACCGTGTGGCGGTCATCGGGGGCCAACCCCATGCTGTGGCGGCGGCTCAAGAGCTCGGTGTCGAGGTCGTCCTCGTGCATGAGGAGGGCAAGTACGAGGCGGAGTTCGCCGACTACTGCGAGCGCATCATCCACGCTCCCATCACCGACAGCGGCGCCATGTACGAGGTGCTGGCCCCACTGCACCGCGAGCGCCCGTTCGACCGGGTGCTCACCACCAGCGAGGACGGCGCGGTCGCGACCAGCGAGCTGTGCGAGCTGTTCGGGCTGCCCGGAACGAGCCCGGAGACCTCACGCATCGTCAAGGACAAGGGGGCGATGCGGAAGCGTCTCGCCGAGCACGACTTCAGCCCGGTGCGCCACCGCGTCGTGCGCAGCGCCGATGAGCTGGCCGACTTCTTCTACACCGTCAACGGCCGGATCGTCGTCAAACCGGTGGACGGCGTCGCCAGTATCCAGATCCACATGGCGGACACCGCCGAGGATGCGAGGACCGCCTGGAAGAGCCTGCGGGAGGCCGGGCATGAGTCCGCGCTGGCTGAGGAGTTCCTGGACGGACCCGTCGTCAGCGTCGACACCTTTTCTTTCGAGGGCCGTCATCTCGCGATCGGCATGTCGGAGTACCGGATGAACGAGTACTTCGCCGAGTGGGAGGTCAGCACGCCCAGCCGCGTCGCGATCCCGCACCGCGACGAGCTTCGCGAAACGACCTACCGCCTGCTCGACGCGATCGGGCTCCAGGACGGGCCCGCGCACAGCGAGTTCATCCTTACCCCGGAGGGGCCCCGTGTGCTGGAGACGCACAACCGGCTGGCGGGCAGCGGTGCGCCGGAGCTCGTGCGCCGGGTGTCGGGGCTCAGCCTGTCGCGGATGTTTCTGTCGGTCACCCTCGGCATTGAGGAGCTGCCGACCGAGCCGCCCGAGTGGACCGGTGGTGCGGCCATCCAGTTCTTCGTGCCGCCGCCTGGGACGATCACCGCGATCGAGGGCGTGGACTCGCTGGTCGAGCAGGGCGTGGAGGTCGTCCAGGTGCCGCCCGGCGTAACGCTGCCGAACATCGTCCCCTACATCAACCGGTTCACCGATGCCGAGCTCGGCGTCGTGGTCGGCAAGGGGGTGGGCGACGAGGTGCGCGAACTGAGGTCGGTGGCCGACTGCGTCAACGGCTATGTCATCGTCTCGGGCAAGGACGCCGACGACGCCGTGGCCAGAGGCGACGGGGCCATCGGTCGCGTCAGGTTCGAGACGCGATGAGCACGCAGGAGGAACAGGCGCCGCAGGAGAGCGCTGTCGCGACCAAGCCAGGCGGCCGGACCAAGCGAGTTCCGGAGCGCGAGCCGTCCATCTTCCGGGATCACGGCTACCGGTGGCTGTTCAGCGCCGCGCTGGTCAGCAAGATCGGCGCACAGGTCAGCTATATCGCGATCCCGCTGATGGCGGTGACCAAGCTGAACGCCACGGCGGGCCAGGTCGGCTTGCTCGGCGCGCTGAGCTTCGCCGCGTTCCTGCTGGTCGGGCTCCCCGCCGGAGTCTGGGTGGACCGCATGAGGCGGCGCCCGGTGATGATCGTCGCGCAGGTGTCGCGGGCCGTGCTGATGGCTACCGTACCGATCGCCTGGGCGCTGGACTCCCTCACCATCTACCAGCTGTACGCGGTGGTCCTGCTGAGCGGTGTCGGCACCGTCTTCGACGATGTCGCCGGGCAGAGCTACCTGCCGCACGTGGCCGGCCGTGAGCGGCTGATGGCCGCGAATACCGGCATCAGCAGCCTGAACGCGGGCAGCGAGGTGGCCGGACGCAGCGTCGGCGGCTACCTGGTCGCGGCCGTGACCGCCGCCGGGGCCGTCATGGTGGACGTCGTCGGCTTCCTGCTGTCGGCGCTGATGCTGATGCGCATCCGGCGGCCGGAGGCCAAGTCCGAGCGGGGGGCCGACCGCGATCTGCGACGCGAGATGTGGGAAGGGCTGCGGTTCGTCCTCGGCCACCCGATTCTGCGGCCGATCGCCTTGGCCGGCGCGCTGACCAACTTCTCATTTCAGGTCAATCTCGTCATCATGCCGATCATCTTCGTGCGGCAGCTCCAGCTGTCGGAGACCGCGCTCGGCGTGTACCTGTCGATCGGTGGCGTCGGCGTGCTCACCGGCGCACTGCTGGCCCGGCGTGTCGCGTACCGGGTCGGACACGGCCGGATGCTGTGGATCGCCGGCGCGGCGGTCGCTCCGATCGCGCTGTTCGTGCCGCTGATCGACAACGGCCCGTGGCTGTTCGTGGCGGGCGGCGCGTGGCTGCTGGTCACTATGAAGGCGGGCATCGACAACGTCATCCAGGTCAGCTTCCGCCAGCGGGCCACTCCGGACGCGATGCTCGGCCGGATGAACGCCACCATGCGTTTCCTGCTGACCGGGGCGCTGGCGATCGGCGCGGGCGTCGGTGGCCTGGTCGCGCAGCTCGCCGGTGCGCGCGCCGCCCTGTGGGTGAGCGCAGTGGGACTGGCCTGTATCTGGATGATCATCTACTTCTCGCCGCTGCGCGGGATGCGAGACCTGCCGGGGGAGTCATGACCGGATATTCCGGAGTCGCCGTGGTGACCGGAGCGAGTAGCGGCATCGGCGCAGCCTGCGCCCGGCGGCTCGCGGCCGACGGCTACGACGTCGTCGTCGCGGCGCGGCGCACCGAGCGGCTGGCGAAGCTGGCCGCCGAGATCGGCGGCAGATCCGTCACCGCGGACATCACCGACGCGAGCTCGGTCGCGGATCTGGCGGCGGTGTTGGACCGCTGCGACGTACTGGTGAATGCGGCCGGCGGCGCGTTCACCGCGACATCCGGTGAGACGTCGGACCCGGACGACTGGGAGCGCAGCTTCCGGCTGAACACGGTCGGCACCCTGCGCGTCACCCAGGCCCTGTTGCCGCTGCTGCGGGCCGACGGCGGCGGTTCGATCGTCAACGTCTCCTCCACCGCGGCATCGGTCGCCTATGAGGGTGGCGGCGAATATTGCGCCGCCAAGCACGCGGTGCGCGCCCTCACCCAGACGCTGCGCCTGGAACTGTGCGGCGAGCCTGTCCGGGTGATCGAGGTAGCGCCCGGAATGGTGCGGACCGAGGAGTTCGCACTGAACCGCTTCGGCGGCGACGCCGAGCGCGCAGCGGCTGTGTACGCCGGCGTGGACCGCCCGTTGGTCGCCGAGGATGTGGCCGAATGCGTGGCTTGGTCGGTATCGCTGCCGCCGCACGTCAACATCGACCAGATCACCGTACGACCGCTCGCGCAGGCGGCCCAGCACAAGGTCCACCGCGGGCCGCTGTTCTCCTGACGGCACCGAAGGGATCCGGAGTGAGCGAGTCGATGGGGAAGATCGCGGTCCGGCAGACGACGATCATGAGTGATCCGGGCAGGACCGGGCGCTTCGGCGAGTTCGGCGGCCGGTTCGTGCCCGAGTCCCTGGTGCCCGCCTGCGAGGAGGTGGAGGCGGCGTTCCGGGACGCGTGGGCCGACCACTCGTTCCGCCATGACCTCGACTCCCTGCTGCGGGTCTACGCGGGGCGCCCGACCCCGTTGACCCCTGCCTGGCGGCTTTCCGCCGAACTCGGCGTCACCGTACTCCTCAAACGCGAGGATCTGGCGCACACCGGGTCTCACAAGATCAACAATGTGCTCGGTCAGGCACTGCTGGCCCGTCGCATGGGCAAGAAGCGGCTGCTGGCCGAGACCGGCGCCGGGCAGCACGGCGTCGCCACCGCGACCGCTGCCGCGTTGCTCGGCATGAGCGCCACGGTTTTCATGGGCGAGCGCGACATCGAACGGCAGAGCCCCAATGTGTTCCGCATGCGGATGCTCGGTGCCGAGGTCGTCCCGGTCGGCACCGGAAGCCGGACGCTCAAGGACGCCTGCAATGAGGCGATGCGGCAGTGGGTTTCCTCCACTGCGGACTCCTACTACTGCATCGGCTCTGTCATGGGGCCGCACCCCTACCCGTGGATGGTGCGGGAGCTCCAGCGCGTCATCGGTGACGAGGCACGCTCGCAGTGCGCGGCCGAACTGCCCTCCGCCGTCCCCGACTATGTGATCGCCTGCGTCGGCGGTGGCTCCAACGCGGCGGGCACGTTCGCGGGCTTCACCGGGACCTCTGCCAGGCTGGTCGGGGTCGAAGCAGAGGGCGGCGCTGCCATCGCCTTCGGCCGGGTGGGCGTGCTGCACGGCTTCCGCTCGATGGTGCTCCAGGACGAGAACGGCCAGATCGCCGAGGCCCACTCGATTGCCGCTGGTCTGGACTACCCCGGCATCGGTCCCGAGCACGCCCACTTGAACGACACCGGTCGGGCTCGGTACGTCAGCGTCGGAGACGGGGAGGTCTTGGCGGCGGTGGAGCGGCTCGCTCGTGCGGAGGGGATCTTCTGCGCTCTGGAGTCCGCCCACGCGGTCGCCTGGGTGCTGCGCGCGGCCGGGACCGCCGACCTGCCGTCGGGCTCGACCGTCCTGCTCACCCTCTCTGGCCGCGGTGACAAGGACATTGAGGCACTGGCGGAGCGCCGATGAATCTCGAGACGCATCTGCGCGCCCGCTGCGACGCCGGCCGCAAGCTCCTGGTCCCGTACGTGACGGGCGGCCTCAGCTCCCGCTGGCCGGACTACGTTACTGCGTTTGAGGCTGCAGGGGCCGACGCCGTTGAGATCGGCCTGCCGTTCTCCGACCCGATGCTCGATGGCACCACCATCCAGGAAGCATCCGACCGGGCGTTGGCCCGGGGCGCGACAGCGCGCGGGATCCTGGAGGAGCTCGCTCGCCTGCGCGTCAACGTCCCCCTGGTGGTGATGACCTACCTTAACCTCGTCGTCCAGAAAGGTCCTGACGCCTTCTGCGCCTCACTGTGCGAGGCGGGCGTTTCTGGGCTGATCGTCCCTGACGCCCCGTTGGAGGAGGCTGCGGACCTGGAAGCGGCTTCCGCGCACAACGGCATCGACCTGGTTCTGCTCGCCGCGCCCTCATCATCGCCGAACCGGCTCGCCGAGATCGCAGACCGCAGCCGGGGTTTCGTCTATGCGGTGAGCCTCCTGGGCACTACCGGCGAGCGTGTCGACCTCGCCGAGAGCGCGGCGGAACTGGGCCTCGCCATCAAGGCCGTTACCGACCGTCCCACGCTGCTGGGCTTCGGCGTCTCCACGCCCGCCCACGCGGTCGAGGCCGCCAAGTGGGCCGACGGTGTCGTCATCGCCTCCGCGCTGATGCGCCGCGCGCTGGATGGTGTCCCACCCGAGGACCTCGCCGCCGACGTGGCCGCCATTCGCCGAGCCCTTGACGGCACGGGCACCGCCCAATCCTGTCCCTGTTCCCCGAACTGTTCGACTGGCGAAGCAAAGCAGGGCCAATGAGGAACCAAGCCACCGCCTGAGAGCAAGTGGTGAAATATAGCCTTGGGTATTATTTCGGGTGGAACATGGAGAGGGGCGCGAGGACGGGCGGGCGCTGCGCCCACAGTGGATCTCTACGCGATTCATCGCGCTCATCGAGAAGTACAACCGCGTCCGCCGGTGCTTCTTCGAGGAAGGCTGGACCATCGAGCGAATCGCCCGACGGGACCGTCTCACCGAACGCGCCGTTCAGGTGGCGATCGAAGGCCCGCCGCTCCCACCGGTTCGCTTCCACGATCTTCGCCACGGCTCGGCGACGCCGGCCCGATGGGCCGGGATCGACTGGAAGGCGCTCGGCGAGTCCCCCGGGCACGCGCGCGTGTCCTTCACCGCGGAGACCTACGGCGGCGTCCTCCCCCGACTGGACAAGGCATCAGCCGAAGCCGTGGGCGCCGTGGTGCCGCGAACGCTACAACACGATCCAGCGGCGCCACCTCGAAGAAGAATGCCCGCTCGATCGGATAGTGCAGCGCTATCGCGTCAACCCGCGGACGGCCCAAGCCGCCAGGTGATTCACGGTCCTCGTAAGTCTACACTTCCGCAGGTCAGCGGCTTGCATGGTTCCGCCTCATCCCCCGTAATCCATTACAGTGCGTGCGCACCCTGTGCGCACCAACCGCCAAGGTCGCTCATGGGCACCATGCCTCATGCGAGCACTCAGCGTGTCCGCCAGACGGGTCTCTTTCGTCTCCAGGCCGCCCACGATCGAGAGCAAGGCCAATCCATGCGGGTCTTGTAAGCGTTGATCACGATTAACCAGATGTCCGGTGGGTGCGCCCTGGACAACGCCGACGCCGAGGCGTTCAACAGCACGCTCGAGGTCGAGTTCGTGCACCGCCACCACTTCACCACCCGCGCTGAGGCACACATCAAGATCTCGACCTGGATCGCCGATTTCTACAACATCACCAGGAGGCACAGCGCCAACAGCGGGATCGCGCCGATCACGTTCGAGCAGCGGATGGCAGAAGCGCGGAGGGTGCCAACGGCCCGGCTCAGGGCCGAAGTGGCATAACGCCGTCTCCACGCTTTGAGGGGATCGACACCGCCGCGGTGACGTCGATCGCCTCCGGGCTCGCATACCCCGGTGTCGGCCCCAAGATAGCCATGCTGTGCACATCTGGCCGATTGTCCGTCGACACCGTTTCCGACGAGGAAGCAGTCGGCGCATTTCTCCGCATCTCGAGGTCGGAAGGGATCATCCCAGCACTCGAGAGCGCACACGCTCTCGCATTCGCGATCCGCCTGGCGGTGAACAGGCCGCCCACCGAGCGCATACCGGTGAACCTGTCAGGGCGCGGCGACAAGGACGTCGGCTTCGTGCTGGCCAGGCACAACGGCAGTGAGTCACGCCGAGGCTGACGGAGCGGAGGCGCCACACCCTGAGTGAGTAACCGAATCCCGGATCCGGCGACATCATCGTCGCGTTTGACGATCTGCACCACGATCTTGTGCGCGCCACTACCTGTCCGCGAACTCCGTCACACTCGCCTCGCGGGTCCGGGGTAGAAGATCGATGGCGGTCTCGGCGACGCTCTCCAGCCGGTCGGGGTCGATCCCGGCCTTGCCGAGGGCCTCGATGCCTCGAAGGACGGCCAAGACGAGGATGGCGAGCCGGTCGGCGTCGGCAGCCCGGTCGAGGTCACCATGACGCTGCGCGGCGCGAATACCGTCGGCCAGCATCGTGGCGATGCACTCCAGGGTCTTGCGGGATCGGGCAGTCACGCCGGGGTCGTGCTCGGAGAGTTCGGCCGCGCCCTTCGCGAGGAGGCATCCGCGGTGAAGTTGGTCGGCGGCGATCCCGGCCGCTGCCGCGCGGATGTGGGCGCACAGGCGAGCATAGGCACCGTCCTCTGGCCCGGTCAGGCCGTTCGTCACGGCGTCAACGGTGCGCGCACAGTAGGCATCGAAGATCCGAAGGAACAGTTGCTGCTTGCCCCCGAACGCGCCGTACAGGCTGCCCTTGCCCAAGCCGGTCGCCGCCGCGATGGCGTCCATGCTCGTCCCCGCGTAACCCCTGGCCCAGAACTGCTCACAGGCCACGTCGAGAACCTTGTCCTCGTCGAACTCCCTCGGTCTAGCCACTCCTCCAGCCTACCCGTTGTTGACGACCTCGTCCATAACTCGCTATGGTTATGGACGACTCGGTCCACAACGGAGGGCGTGATGGCGAGATGACAGGATCTCCGCGTGCGGTGATGCATGACCGGCAGGTGTCGTGGTCGCCGTCGGCCGCGACGTGGTGGACCGCCGGCCGGGGCGGGTGACGTTTTCCCGATTCCGGGTGCCTGGGTCGGTACGTGACCGCGGCGGCCGAACGGCACGGATACTCGCTGGTGAACCTGGTGCGCGGCACCGCCGACGCGGCCGCAATCGCCAAGCGGTTCCCCTCACTGGCCACTATCTCGACCTCGGAGCCGACCGCTACATCGCCGCCGATCCGCGCCAGCCCGCCGGAGCCATTTGCTGTTCCTCGTCGGCGACGACCGGGACGCCAACGAGGCCGTCGCCGAACTGGCCACACCATGACAGAGCCCCACACGATCGCCCGGTCCTGCCGGACGTCAGTGACCTTTTCCTTCAGCAACACCAACTATCAAGAAGGAGCAGAAGTGACGAGCAACGAAGAGATCGTTCGCAAGGCGTACCACCTGGCGGAAGGGAACGTCCTCGACGGACACGGTTTTCGCGCCTTGTTCAGCGAGAACGGCACATTCAACGACCTGCCGAATTCGCTGACCTTCCGCGGGGACCAGATCCCTCAGGCACTGGCGGGCCTCGCCAGCGCCTTCCCCGACATCCACCGGGAAATACTCGAACTACATACGATCGGTGATGTTGTCGCCGTCGAACTGCGGATCCAGGGCACGCATCTCGGCGCTTTCCCGACTCCGGTCGGCGATATCGGGCCGACCGGTAACCGCATCGACGTGCCTACGGCGGATCTCTGGTACCTCCGTGAGGGAAAGATCGAGACCTTCAACTGCTACAACGCGGCAAATCTGTGGCTCAGCCAACTCGGTGCCAACCCCGACTTCAAGTCGGCGGTCGAGGCGGCCAAGACGGCCGGCTCTCCTCTGGCTTGAGCGTCACAAACCTTGTCGATGAGGTCCGGCAGCCAGTTGACCCGAAAGTAAAGCGCTGGGGTGACCAGGTCCGCGGACATGCTCACGGAACAGTGCTACGCGGTCGTCCTACGGTCGCTCGCAGACTTCGCACCGACCGGAGCGGACAGCACGACGATGCCGATCACGCCGCCAGCCGAGCGGCTCGTGGGCCGGGCGCGGGGTCACGGTGTCCCGCAGGGTCCCTTCACAGCCGCAGCGGTGACACCAACGGTCGGTTTCAACGACCCGGCACGCGCGGACCGCGCGCTCGGGCTTTAGGCGCCGTCTGGTGACGACCAGCCCAAGCTCGTCGAGGCGGCGGAAGGTTGTCAGATCGCTCAGGATGAGCGTGTAGGAGGCTTCCCGCTGGAACCGTTGACCTGCATCCGTGACCGCCGCGCCAGCCACAGCCTCATCTGACGAAGAGCCTGAGTAGTTCATCTGCCGAGGGGCCGCGATCACGGGCGATGGCGGAAGCTGATGCGCATCAGCCGGCTGTCGGCCCAGTCTTCGAGCCGGGTCGGCCGGATGGTGCCGGGGGCGTGGGGTTGGTTGAGATCCGCGACGATCTCGGCCAGCACGGTCTGACGTTCGACCGGGTCGGTGACCGGCGTGGCCCGTGCGGGCAGATCTGCGCGGATCCCGTTCTTGAGGTGGAAGGTGAAGCTGGGATTGGCGAGGAGGTTCGCATGCCAGTCGGTCGCGGCCCCGCCTGCGCCGCTACACAGGTAGGTGGCGCCCGCGTCGATGTCCTCGATCGCGACCCGGATATAGGGGTAGGCGGCGAAGTTGCCGAACGCGACCAGGACCACGCCCAGCACCCCGGCCTTGAGGGCCGGGAATCCGGGCCTTCCACCGGGGACGCGACCACCAAGCCGCTCGCGACGGCCCGCCGACCGGCCTTGGCTGGGGCGGCCGCGCCCTCGCGCGTGCGTCCAGAACCCGCCGGTGACGTGCGGCGGTTTCATGGATCCGACCGCGGCTCAGGCGCGGACACGCGGGTTATCCGGTCGCGACTGCGCCGCGCCGCCTGACCTATCCCCGTGCGTCCCGGCCGCCGGGCGTCCGGAACCGCTTGCTCAGGCGTGCGGCGGGCCGGCCATTAGCGCTGGAACGGAAAGTCACGCCAAGGTCAAGGCCGGCGAGCGCACCGTGGCGCTGGACGAGGCGACTATCTCGGTACTGCTGGACTGGCGGGCCGTTCAGGAACGAGAAAGATCCGCCGCCGGCCCCGAGGTATGGGTGGACTCCGGACGGGTCTTCACCCGCGA